>RFJA01000139.1 GCA_003695065.1 Alphaproteobacteria bacterium | reverse complement strand
GTCGAAAACCGGCACCGGAATCACATTCTGGACGAGACGATCGCCCCGGCGGAGATCGGACAGGACCTGGCCGCCAAAGCGGAATCCGTTGCCCGTGCCCTTGCCGAACGGCTTGATTATGTGGGTGTTCTGGCGGTGGAAATGTTCGAGATCGACGACGGGGTTCTGGTCAACGAGATTGCGCCGCGGGTCCACAATTCGGGTCACTGGACCATCGACGCCTGTGCCATGAGCCAGTTCGAGGCCCATATTCGGGCGGTGACCGGGCTTGCGCTGGTCGATGTGGGAATGCACAGCCGGGCGGTGATGAAAAACCTGCTGGGCAAAGATATTGAAGAGCGCGACGCCTTGGTTGGCGAGCCCAATCTGCGGTTTCACGACTATGGCAAGGCAGAGGCCCGGGAAGGGCGCAAGATGGGGCACGTGACGCGGCTTTATCCTCTGTAGCGCATTTTCCCCAGCGCGCGGCTAAACTCGGGCAACATGTCGGCATATTTACGTACCCGGGCCTTGGCTTTCTCAATTTTCATGACATCCTCGATCCGCCGGTCGAGAAAGGCCCAGGTTTCGCTCCAGCCGTCGCTCTCGTCGTTGAGCCAGTAGAGGACGGTAGCGCTGTACACGGCGGCCAGAATGGCGCGCTTGCTGTAGTAATTGAAATCGGTGGACGGATCATGCAGGGCGCGCCACAGCACGTCTGCCGTGCGCCACGATAGCCGGGCCCCGGCCGCCGCGTGCTGGGGCAGGCTGAGAAATGACAGGGCGCGGCGCACCGCTTCGCGATGATCAACCATTGTCTCGACCCGGAGCCGGACTGCCAGCGCCACGCGTTCGCGCACCTTGAGCCGGTCAAGAGGACACTGGGCGAGACCGTTCACGGCCTGGCGGTCGGCCCGGTCGGCGTAGGCGCCGATCATCTCCAGAATGCCACCGGGAAAGGCCAGCTCTACCAGGCCGGGATCAAGGCCCAGATCACGGGCTGCGGCCGAAACGGCGGCGCGACTCCAGCCGTCAAAGGGCACATGGCGCATCACGGCGTCAAGAATCCGGGGGCGCAGTTGCTCCGGGACATCGGTTGTCATCATCCGCTCTCCACAAGGGTGGTCTCGGTTTGCGTGGGCAGGCGTTCCATCTCCGCCACATATTGCAACGTGCTCAGATCCTCCATGCGCATCGGGTAGAGTATGCCATCGAGATGGTCACACTCATGCTGGACCACCACGGCGTGAAAGCCCCTGGCTTCGCGCTCGATGGTCGACCCGTCAGGGGCCAGCCCCCGATAACGGATATGCTGGTAGCGTGGCACAAGACCGCGCAGGCCGGGCAGCGACAGACAGCCTTCCCACCCCGATCTTCGCTCTTCGGACAAGATTTCGATTTCGGGATTGATCAAAACGGTGAGGGGGCGCTCTTGCAGCCCCGCGCGGCGCTGCGGATCAGTGCTATCCATGGACGGGTCGTCGCCGGGCGGGGCATGGAACATCACGACCCGCTTACCCACGCCAATCTGGGGGGCGGCAATCCCGATACCCCCGGCCGCTTCCATACTGTCCTTCATGTCGATAATCAGAGCGGCCACTTCCGGCGCCGTGGGGTCTTCCACGGGCGCGGCCGGGGTCATCAGGACCGGATTTCCCATAAGCGTGATCTTTTGGACAGCCATGACCGAAATATGGTATGCTGCGCCGCATTGGTAAAGAGCGAACCACTTGATTGGTTCGGATTTTCACGCTTCACATCCGGGCGCGCTTCTGATAGGAAGGCGCGCAGAGGGTGTGTTTGTGGTGTTTGACGTGCGCCGGCGCTAGGGATCACCAGCCGGTAGCGCAGACGATCTAGGAAGGATCCCGGACGAGCTGGCCGGAAAGTTGGAAAGGAGACTGGCTTAGTATGGAAGTTAGCGTTCGCGATAATAATGTCGATCAGGCGCTGCGCGCTCTCAAGAAGAAAATGCAGCGCGAAGGCATTTTTCGTGAGATGAAGCAGCGCAAGCAGTATGAAAAGCCGTCAGAGCGGCGCTCGCGTGAGAAAGCCGCGGCAATCCGCCGGGCTCGCAAGCTTGAGCGCAAGCGTCTTGAGCGGGATTTTGCGACCCGCTGATCCAGCGCGGAGGCGATGACCTCCAGACCATGGCGAGACCGCCGACCTTACCGTCGGCGGTTTTGTTGTGCCTCACCCAATCTCAGAGGATTTCGTCATCCGGTCGTCACGGCCTGCGGTGGCGTGACCTGGTTCTTTAAACTCAAACGCCAACCATTCCGCAGATATTCAGATGCAGGCCGTCAGCCTGCGGCTTTGGCTCGGCGTTCGTCAAGCCCCCTCTGCAATTCGCTGATCACCCGGGATGCCAGGGGATCTTTGTTCATGGCCAGCCAGTAGGAGTATACCTGCGGGTGGCGGGCCAGAGGATCTTCGACGCCAAAAGCAGGCAGGATCCGGTCGACAAAGAACAGCGTGGGGACGACGCCGCAATCGGCGAGGCTGCAGGCCGGACCGAATACGAACGGCCCGGTTTCTTCCGGCCAGAACGCTTCCAGATGTCCCACGCCGTTCATCACCTTGGCGAGATTGGGCTCGACGATCGCCATATCCCGCTGGCGTGGTGACATTTGGCCGAACAGGGGGAACATGGGCTCGAAGATATAGAGGTCGCAGATCCGGTTGAGGAGTCGGGCCAAGGCGCGGTCTTCGAGGTTTTCTGGGCGCATGGGCGGGTCGGGAAACCGGTCTTCCAGATATTCGAGGATCACTTCGCTTTCAATCAGCAGGCGGCCGTTTGTGATCAAGGCTGGCAGTTTGCCCGTGGGATTGATTTTTTTCCATTCCGCCGACCCCAATGCCGCAGTGGGCGCAGCGAACGCAACGTCCTTTTCGATCCCCTTGAAATAGATCAGCATGCGGCAGCGCCCGGCGAAGGGCGAAAGGTCGGCAGTATACAGTTTCATTCCGCGCAGCTCCGGCAATAAAGCAATAAAAAAGGGCGATCCGAGGATCGCCCTTTTTTGTGGATCAGTCCAGATGTCGGAGGATTTCCTCAACCATCTTTTTGGCGTCCCCGAACAACATCATGGTGTTGTCCCGGAAGAACAACTCGTTCTGCACGCCGGCGTAGCCGGTGGCCATCGACCGCTTGACGAACAGAACCGTCTTGGCCTTTTCAACATCAAGGACCGGCATGCCGAAGATCGGGCTTTGCGGGTCGGTCTTGGCTGCCGGGTTGGTTACATCGTTGGCACCGATGACGAACGCAACGTCAGTGGTCTGGAACTCGTTGTTGATGTCTTCGAGCTCAAACACCTCGTCATAGGGGACCTGGGCCTCCGCCAGAAGCACATTCATGTGCCCCGGCATGCGGCCAGCCACCGGATGGATAGCGTATTTGACGCTGACACCGGCTTCTTTCAGCATGTCCGCCATTTCGCGCACGGCATGCTGGGCCTGTGCCACCGCCAGGCCGTAGCCCGGTACGATGATGACCGACCCCGCGTTCCTCATAATGAAGGCGGCGTCCTCGGCACTGCCCTGTTTGACCGGCCGGTCTTCGCCACCGCCCGATGCGGCCGCCGCTTCCTCGCCGCCGAAGCCGCCCAGGATCACGTTGAAGAACGAGCGGTTCATGCCCTTGCACATGATATAGGACAGGATCGCCCCGGACGAGCCCACCAGCGCGCCGGTGATGATGAGCGCGGTGTTGGCGAGCGTAAAGCCGATACCGGCAGCCGCCCAGCCGGAATAGGAGTTCAGCATGGACACCACGACCGGCATGTCTGCCCCGCCGATCGGGATGATCAGCAGCACGCCGATGAGGAAAGCCAGCGCGGTCATGGTCAGGAAAAGGGTTTCCGACTGGTCGTTGCAGAACATCACGATGAGAGCCACGATCACCAGACCGATCAACAGATTGAGAAGGTGTTGACCGGGGAACGTCACGGGCTTGCCGGACACCAGACCCTGGAGCTTGGTGAAGGCAACCACCGATCCGGAGAAGGTTATCGCACCAATGACCACGCCCAGCGCCATTTCGATCCGGCTCGCGATCTTGATCTGACCGGCCAGTTCATGGCTCGGCCCATAGGTGATGCCGAAGGACGTGGGATGGTAGAACGCCGCGGCGGCAACCAGAACAGCGGCAAGACCAACCAGACTGTGAAAGGCCGCGACAAGTTGCGGCATGGCGGTCATGGCGATGCGTCTTGCAATGATCACGCCGATCACGCCACCGATCAGAACACCGGCGATGATCCATTCGTAGGACACGATCTCCGGGTTCAGGATGGTGGTGATGATGGCGATCGCCATGCCGAGCATGCCCATGCGGTTGCCACGCTGGGATGTCTCGGGCGACGATAGCCCTCGCAACGATAGGATGAACAGGACGCCAGCAACAAGATATGCGAGCGCCGTCAGATTAACGGTAAGCGATGACATGCGTGCTCCCCCCTATTTCTTTTTCTTTTTGTACATGGCCAGCATGCGCTGGGTGACGGTGAAGCCGCCGAAAATGTTGACCGATGCGAGTGTCACCGCAATGAAACCGAGAATTTTTGCAGCGCTCATCCCTTCCGGACCAGCCGCAATCAGGGCGCCCACGATGATCACGCTGGAGATTGCGTTGGTCACCGCCATCAGCGGCGTGTGCAGGGCGGGTGTCACGCTCCACACAACGTAATAGCCAACAAAAATCGCCAGAACGAACAGCGACAATTGTGAGATGAACGGGCTTACGACGACTTCCATGGCTTAGCTCCCTTGACCCAGCGCCGGGTGGACGACCTGGCCGTCCCGTGTCAGCGCCGTTCCCTTGATGATTTCGTCTTCCCAGTCGATGGTCAGCTTGCCGCTTTCCTTGTCAACGAGCGGCGTCAGGAAGTTCAGAAGGTTTTTCGCATAGAGCGCACTGGCATCGGTGGCCACACGGCTCGGCATATTCAGATGGCCGATGATCTTGACGCCATTGACCTCTACCACTTCACCGGGTTTCGACAGGGTGCAGTTGCCGCCCTGTTCCACCGCCAGATCGACAATAACCGAGCCCGGCTTCATGGATGTGACCATCTCGTCGGTGATCAGCACTGGTGCCTTTTTGCCCGGAATCAGCGCGGTGCAGATGGCTATATCCTGCTGTTTCAGCGTCTTGGCCACCAGCTCAGCCTGCTTTTTCTTGTACTCGTCACTCATTTCCTTGGCGTAGCCACCGGCGGTTTCCGCCTCTCTGGCTTCCTCGCTGTCGACCATGACGAACTTGGCGCCAAGACTTTCAACCTGTTCCTTTGCGGCGAGACGGACATCGGTGGCCGACACAATCGCACCCAACCGGCGCGCCGTGGCAATCGCTTGCAGGCCGGCCACACCGGCGCCCAGAACCATGACCTTGGCCGGCGCGACGGTGCCTGCGGCGGTCATCATCATCGGCATGGCGCGCCCGAATTCATAAGCCGCATCGAGCACCGCGCGGTAGCCCGCCAGGTTCGACTGGGAGCTGAGCACGTCCATGGACTGTGCCCGGGTAATGCGCGGCATGAATTCCATGGCAAAGGCGGTGATGTTGCCTTTGGCATAGAGATCAACCGCGTCTCGTGCCTGATAGGGATCGAGCATGGCCACCAGGATGGCGCCCGATTTGATCAGGCCGATTTCGTCCTCGCCTTCGTCCTTGGTCAGCGGACGGCGCACCTTGAACACTATGTCCGCCCCGGCATAGGTCTCCTCGGCGGTTGCGGCAATCTTGGCGCCAGCGTCTTGGTAGGCCTGATCGGTATAACGCGCGGCAGCGCCTGCATCCTTTTCGACCACAACTTCAATACCGAGACCGACCAGCTTTTTCACCGTGTCAGGCGTGGCGGCGACGCGGGCTTCATGGGCGCGCCGCTCCTTTGGAATGGCAAGTTTCATTTGGGCGTCCCTTTATTCTGGACTCTGTTGTTCTATGTGACAGCCGATACCGGACTCGGCCGAACGGTGCGTTGCCGGACAATCACAGCAGTGTAGCGGCCATGGCGATCAGAACGAGGGCAGTCCCGATGCTGCTGTATTTGATCAGCTTCAGGAAGTCTTCGTACATTTTCTTCTGTTCTGAAATATCCATAATCCCCTGTCTCCTTTTCCCTGTCTGGCGTTTCATTTTCACCGATTTTCGCCCGGGTAATTTGACCGGACTAATCAATGTTGCGCAGCAATATAACAGATGTCGATCCGCTGACAAGCTGCGGTTTTTGTCAGGGTCCGAGACTCGTACAGTTTCTGCACAGCTGTTTCAGGGGGTGAGCGTTTCAAGCTCGTCGATCAGCCCGGACATGACCCCGAGGCCGCGCTGCCAGAACCCCGGATCCGAGGCATCGAGTCCGAACGGTGCCAGCAGGTCCTTGTGCCCAAGGCTGCCGCCGGCCTGGAGCAGGGCGAGGTACTTGTCCTCGAATCCGTCCGGTTCCTCCTGATAAGTGGCATAAAGCGCGTTGACCAGACAATCCCCGAACGCGTAGGCGTAGACATAGAAGGGTGAATGGATGAAGTGGGGAATATAGCTCCAGTAAACCTCGTAGCCGTCCCCCAGATTGATTGCCGGGCCAAGGCTCTGGTGTTGGACATCGAGCCAGATCTCGCCGATACGCCCGGCCTTGATCTCGCCCTGGCGGCGTTCGGCGTGGATCCGCCGTTCGAACTCATAGAACGCGATCTGACGGACCACGGTGTTGAGCATGTCTTCCACCTTGGACGCCAGCAACACACGCTTGCGAACGGGGTCTTTGGTGTCAGCCAGCAGAGCGCGGAAGGTCAGCATCTCGCCAAACACACTGGCGGTTTCGGCAAGCGTGAGCGGCGTGTGGGCGAGCAACAGTCCTTGGGGAGCGGCCAGCAGCTGGTGGACGCCATGACCCAACTCATGGGCCAGGGTCATCACGTCCCGTGTCTTGCCAAGATAGTTCAGGAAGAGATAGGGGTGGGCGCTGGGAACCGTCGAGTGGGCGAACGCGCCCGGCGCCTTGCCCTTGCGTACCGGCGCGTCGATCCAGGCGTTTTCGAAGAATTTAACGCCCATGTCGGCCAGCCGCGGTGAAAACGCGCGATAGGCCGACAGCACCATGTCGCGCGCCCTGTCCCAGGGGATCTCCTCATCGGCGTCTTCGGGGAGCGGAGCGTTTCGGTCCCAGAATTCGAGCCGCTCCTGGCCCATCCAGCTCGCTTTGAGTGCGTAATACCGGTGGGAGAGCCGGGGATAGGCTTCAACCACCGCCGATCGCAATGCCTCGACCACCTCTGGCTCCACATTGTTGGCGAGGTGACGCGCGTCTTCGGGAGACGCGTAGGAGCGCCAGCGGTCCTCGATTTCCTTGTCCTTGGCAAGGGTGTTGGTCACCAGCGCGAACAGTCGAATGTTTTCGCGAAGGGTTCTGGTCAGCGCATCGGCCGCCGCCTTGCGGCGTGCGCCATCACGGTCCGAGAGCAGATGCAACGTCTCCTCCACGCCCAGTGTACGCGTGTCACCGGTCTGAGGATCCGTCACCTCGAAGGTGAGCGCCGCCATGGTCTCGTCAAACAGCCGGACCCATGCGGCGCGTCCCGCCACCTCCTTTTCATGCAGCAGCCTCTCCATGTCGTCGGCAAGCTGGTGGGGGCGGAACCGGCGGACCTGATCCAGCCACGGACGATAGCGCGCGAGCGCCTCGCTTTCCCCGAGCCACCTGTCCAGAGTGGCATCATCAATCCGGTTCACTTCCAGCGTGAAGAACAGCAGGTGCAGGGTGATGGCATTGACCCGTTCCTCGATGTTCTGTTGAAAGCAAGCGATGTCAGGGTCGATGACGTTTCCGGCTTGAAGGAGATCGGCGAAGCTGGTGAGCCGGCCGAGGCGCTCCTGGATCGCTTCGTAGGCCGCAATGGCTTCTGCCAATCCGGCGCCGTCAAGCGTCGCAAGCCGTCCCTGGTAACGATTTTCGAACGCCCTGGCTTCTGCGGCAGCGGTTTCGAGATCGCGCTCGATCTCGGGCGCGTCAGGCCCCGCGTACAGATCACTGAGGTCCCATTCGGGCAGCTTTGCGGTCATCTCATTACTCCTTACCCTCATTTTGTCCTGTTATCGCAGGTGGGTGCGACAGATCAACTGGCAAGGAGACGTGCCCACGACCTACCCGTTTGGTCACGAAACTACCCGTCAGGCGATTCCTGCCTACCCCATCCGAGGCCAGATACACCCGTTTTCGCGTTCGCCGAGGGGTGTTTGAACCGGTAACCTTGGTGGGATGGTCGGGGGATGGTGGCCAGTCAACCGTCGGCAAATGCAGGGGGCAAGCGACCAACACCGCGCGGATTTGTCGGCGAACCAGGTGATCCAGGCACAAAAGGAGGACCGAAACATGGTGGGGAGGCTAACCACATTTACGGCAACTGCGGCAGCCGCGTTGATGGCGGCGGAACCCGTAATGGCAGAAAGCGAAAGCTTCGGCCTTGAAGAGATCGTGGTGACTGCTCGAAAGATCGAGGAACGACTGCAAAACACGCCGGTTTCGGTGACGGTGATTTCCAGCAAGGCGCTCAGCGATTTTTCGATGACCAGCATCGGCGAAATAGAAGCGGTTACACCAAATCTGCAGTTTACGTCCGGTTTCTCAGGCAGTGCGGCGGGTGCGAACTTCTTTATTCGGGGCATCGGGCAGCTTGACTTCCTTTCAACCTCGGACCCCGGCGTGGCGACCTTTGTCGATGGTGTATACCTCGCGCGGACCGTGGGATCGGCCATCGATACGGCGGATATTGAACGAATCGAAGTCTTGAGAGGCCCGCAGGGAACGCTCTTTGGCAAGAACACCATCGGTGGCGCCGTCAACATCACCACGGCAAAGCCCAATGACGAGCTG
Source organism: Alphaproteobacteria bacterium (assembly GCA_003695065.1). Lineage (GTDB taxonomy): Bacteria > Pseudomonadota > Alphaproteobacteria > Sphingomonadales > Govanellaceae > J090. The sequence goes on along the minus strand of RFJA01000139.1, from coordinate 13,266 downwards.
AAAGGGTTCGTTGAAGCGACGGCCGGCAATTATGGCCGTTATGACGGCCGGTTTACTGCCAATGTGCCGGTGAGCGACGGCTTCTTCGTCAAGCTGACCGGGGTTACCCGCAACAACGATGGCTTCATGAAGCGGATCGTTGACGGGGTCAAGCTGGGTGATGACAAGACGGTAGCCGGTAGCCTTCAGGCCCGCTGGGTGCCGTCAGAGGATCTGGATATCATCCTGGCGACGGATGTTACCCGGCGGCGCGCCCATATCGTGCCTCATACCGCGACGGCGGTGGCGCCGGGGGCGTTGACCGCTGCGTGGGAAGCCCTGACCGGTGTCGATCCGCTGTCGTTCCAGCCGGCGGAGGATCCTCAGAAAGTCAGTGCAACAGGTATTCGCCCGACAGACGACCTGGATGTGTTCGGGGTTTCCCTGACGGTGAACTACAATTTGGGCGATATCAGTTTGAAGTCGATTTCGGCTTACCGAGAGATGGAAGCCGTAACCGGTACCGATTTTGACGGAACGCCAATTCAGTGGAACGATCAGCTCGTCAATCAGGATCAGAAGCAATACAGCCAGGAAATCCAGCTTTCCCAGCAGACGGAGAGGTTCAAATGGGTTCTCGGCGGCTATTACCTTCGCGAGGATATCAAGGAGCGGATCAAGAACAACTTTATCCTGTTCTATATTGCGCCGCCCTTTGCCGAGATTGGCGAAGGACCGATCAGTTCAACCGATCTCAAATCAGACAATTTTGCCCTGTTCGGCCAGGGAACATACAGCTTGACCGATAAATTCAGCGTCACGGCAGGTTTGCGGTGGACCTACGAGAAAAAGGACGTGGCCGTTTCGGGGCCATTCAGCCTTGCCACCGGAGGTCTGCCACTCAACGTTGCGGGCGAGGAAAGTTGGGACAACCTTTCGCCGAGGCTCGGGGTCGAATATCAGGCGTCGGAGGATCTGCTGATCTACGCCCACGTCACCCGCGGTTTCAAAAGTGGCAGCTTCAATGGCCGTCCCGACCGGAACAACGACTTCAACCCCTATGATCCGGAAAAGGTCTGGGCCTATGCAATCGGCTTCAAGTCCGAGTTCGCCGGCAACCGGGTGCGCGTTAACGGGGAGGCCTTCTGGACACAATACAGCGGGATCCAGCTTGTCACGGCCCTCATCGACTCAAACGGTCAGCCGTTCTTCCCGGTAGCCAATGCGGGAGATCTGGACATCAGAGGGTTCGAACTGGAACTGACGGCGCGTCCGACCGAAGAGCTCAGCGTCTTCGCGAATATTGGCGTCACCGACGAAAAATGGACTGAAATCCTGCCCATTGCCCTGGTGACGGAGGACACCCGGCTGCCCCTGTTGTCGCACTTCACGGCGGTCGTCGGTGGGGATTATACCGTGTCTCTGTCTAACTTCGGGTCGCTGAGTTTCGGCGGCCACTACAGCTACCGCAGCGAGTTCTTCGTGGATACCGGAAATTCCGAGTTCCTCAATCAGGAAGGCTTTGGCACACTGGATGCCCGGATCATCCTTTCACCGGAAAGCGAGACCTGGCAGTTCAAGATCTGGGGCAAGAACCTGACGGACAAGACCTATATCACCTGGGCACAGGATCTGATCCCGCTGGGTCTGACCCATGCGACGTCGTTTTTCGGGCGGCCACGGGAGTATGGCGTAACGTTTAGTGTGAGGCTCTGACAACCGTGCACGAGGGGCGGCGGTTCGGGTGGACGCCGCCCCTTTTTTCTTTTTGGGCACAGGGCCAACGGTTCTTGTCATGAACAAGTTTGACGAACTGGTCGAGGATTACTCCAAGAAACCCGTCCCCGACACCAGGACTGTCAGCGGGATCCGGGTGGCGCTGGTCATCATCGGGATCAGCATCGCGCTGCCAGCATTCGTCGCCGGTATCCAGATCGGATCGGCGGTCGGTCTGACCCATGCCATCATCGCCTTCTTCGCCGGTGGCCTGATCTTGACGATTCTGGGCGTTCTTACGTCGGTGGTCGGGGCGAGGGCCCGGCTGACCACCTATATGCTGGTTCAGTTCTCGTTCGGACCGCAAGGGGCCCGGCTCGTCAATTTCATTCTGGCCGCAACCATGTTCGGGTGGTTCGGCGTCAACGCGTCTCTGTTCGGCAAGGCGACAGCCACCACCATGGAGGCGATTTACGGATATGGCGGGTTAGAAGACCTTTATGTGGCCATCGGCGGGGCCCTGATGGTGGTGACTACCATTTTCGGGTTCAGGGCGCTCGACAAACTGTCGCTATTTGCGGTGCCCGTGCTGCTGGCAATTCTGGTGGGGATCATGGCTCTGTCGGTGACCGGGACCGACCCGGCCACCCTGTTTGCCACGGCTCGTGGCGACATGACCCTTGGCCTGGCCATATCGGCGACGGCGGGCGGCATGATGGCGGGTGTGGTGACCATGCCGGATCTCGCCCGCTATCTGGCTGGCAAGGCCCAGGCAGTGATCGCCATGGTGCTGGCGTTTGCCCTTGGTGGTCCCACGATCCTGTTGACCGCGGCGGTTCCAAGCCTTGCCACCGGTCAGTCCGATCTTTTGCTCATCCTCCTCAGCCTTGGCTTTGGTGTGCCGGCATTGTTTCTGCTGATTTTCGCGACCTGGACGTCGAATGCCGCCAATGTATACAGTTCAGGCCTTTCCCTTGCTGCCACCTTTCCCGGTGTTCATCGCTGGAAGCTGACCGTGGCGGCGGGTGCGGCGGGAACCCTGCTTGCCATTGCCGGGATCATGGATCATTTCGTTCCGTTTCTGGTCGGGCTCGGGGTGACCATTCCCCCTGTGGCAGGTATCTATGTGGCCCATTTCTATTTCGTTGCTCATCAGCGCTACGACCTGGCCATCCTGTCCACCTTGCCGCCGGTGCGCTGGCGGGCGTTCGTCGGCTGGGCGGCAGGTGTTGCTGTGGGGTGCCTTGGCGCCTATGGCGGGGTGACGCTGACCACCATTCCGGCGCTCGATTCGCTGCTGGTGTCGGGCGCATTATATCTGTTCTTGCAAGGTCTTTTCCCGCATCGCTGGCCAGGGGACAAAAGGGGAGATCCCCTGTCGTCATGAACACACTCACCGTCCCGGTGTCAGGGTGTGCCAGTGATTGATCCCCGGCGCCCGGCGTTCGCTCCTTGCCGCCTGCCGTGACCCTGTCGCGGTCTTTGTCGCGGAGGCGCTGGTCAAATGCTATCCATCGAATATATCAGGTGAAAAATTGTTCCAGGTTTAGGGTCCGGACCCGAGAACGACAGCCTTTCCTTCAATGGCCCCTGTTTAACCCCTCCTTAACCCCTGTCCCGTTATGAAACAGGATTAGACAATAAGCGCGATACGCGCATCATGACGAGTGACGGACGGATATGACGATCAAGCAAGATCAGGTTGTCCTGGTTGTGGACGACGAAGCGATGCAGCGCGAAATCGTGCAGGCGGTCCTGGAGGCTGCCGGTTACACGGTGGTTGGCGCGGCCAGCGGACCCGAAGCGCTGATGCGGCTGCGCGCCCCGGAAGGGCCGACCCCGGACCTCGTGCTTCTCGATCTGATGATGCCGGAGATGGACGGTTACGGCGTGTTGCGGGAACTGCGGCCCAAATATCCCGCCTTGCCGGTGATTGTGCTGACGGCGGAAAGTTCGCTCGACACTGTGGTACGGGTAATGCGGGCCGGCGCCACCGATTTCATCGCCAAGCCGGCGAGCGCCGAGCGGCTGACCCTTGCCGTGGAAAATGCGCTCAAAATGAACGCGGTTACCGGCGAGATCGCCCGGGGTCGACGCAAGTGGAAGGGACGTATCACCTTTGACGATCTCCTGGGTGAAAGCGAGGCCATGCGCCGTGCCGTTGACCTGGCGCGCAAGGGCGCGGCCGCCAACATTCCGATTCTGATCGAAGGGGAAAGCGGCGTCGGCAAGGAAATGTTTGCCCGGGCCATTCAGGCCGAAAGCGATCGTGCCGACAAGCCGTTCGTGGCGGTGAACTGTGGAGCCATACCGGAAAACCTTGTGGAAAGTATCCTGTTCGGTCACGAAAAGGGAGCTTTTACCGGTGCAACGGAACGCCACGAAGGCAAGTTTGTGGAGGCCAACGGCGGCACCCTTTTTCTTGATGAAGTGGGCGAACTGCCACTTGATATCCAGGTCAAGCTGTTGCGGGCAATTCAGGAAGGTGAAGTGGACCCCGTGGGGGGGCGCAAGCCTGTCAAGGTCGATATCCGGCTGATCTCGGCCACCAACAAGACGCTGCTGGAACGGGTCAAGGAAGGCATGTTTCGCGAGGACTTGCTGTATCGGCTCAATGTGTTTCCAGTGCCCTTGCCGCCGTTGCGTCAGCGCCGCGAGGATATCCCGCTGCTCGCTGACCATTTCGCCAGAATGGTGGCGAACGCGGAAGGCAGGCCGCATCGCCCGATCAGTGGTCAAGCCATGGAGCTTTTGCAAAGCTACGATTGGCCGGGCAACGTCCGCCAGCTTGAAAACGCCATTTTCCGCGCGGTGATCCTGGCCGACGGCGATACCCTAGATGTCGAGGATTTCCCCCAGATTCTCAATGCATCATCCAAGGCGGAGGACTACGTCGTCAAGACGCCCGATCCGTCGACGAATCGTGTGACTGGAGCGCCCATAGCGATTTTTGACGAGGAGGGCGAGATCCGACCGCTGCATGACCTGGAGGCGGATATTATCCGCCTTGCTCTGAAGCATTACGACGGCCGCATGTCCGAAATCGCCCGTCGTCTCGGGATCGGGCGTTCTACCCTGTATCGCAAGGTTGCCGAGCTGGGACTTGATGAAGGCTATCCGAAAATCGTCAGCAATCGGGTTTGAGCTGGCGTGATGGCAAACCCCGACTAGCCGCGATCAATTCCCAGGGCGTGGGAATAGAGATCGAGAAGCGCCTCCTGTTCCTTGCGGTCGTGTTCTTCCATCTTCCGCAGTTTGATCACCTGGCGCATGATCTTGGGGTCGAAGCCGTTGGCTTTGGCTTCCGCGTATACCTGGCGGATATCGTCGGCGAGTGATTTCTTTTCTTCTTCCAGACGTTCGATTCGCTCGATAAACGCGCGCAACTGGTCCGCGGCAACACCTCCTGCATCGGCCATGATTCACTCCCTTGAAATCAGATACTGAAGTTGAATGGAGGGAGCGCACCATAGCGCTCTGCATCACTGCTCGCAACGGTCATGATGGGGCGAGGCACCCCTACGGTTTGCCGATCATCTCAAGCGTCTTCTTGGCCTCTTCATAGCCATTGTCGGCGGCCTTCTTGATGAGCCGCAGGCCCTTGTCCACGTCCTGCACCACACCGCGTCCCTTGTAGTACAGCACACCCAGGTTGTACTGGGCCTTGGCATAACCGTTGTCGGCGGCCCGGGTATACCATTCGACGGCTTTGGACGGATTTTTTTCAACACCCTGGCCAACCAGATACATGTACGCGAGGGTTTCCTGAGCTTCGACATGCCCGTTCTGGGCCGCCTTCATGATCCATTGTGCTGCAAACGGTTCCAGCTTGGCGACCCCGACTCCATGCAGGTACATGGTGCCAAGAGTGAACTGGGCCTGGGGGTCGCCCTGTTCGGCCGCCTTGCGAATCCATTTCTCCGCCCGCTTTTCGGTGTTGAACACGCCGTAGCCGGACAGATAGATCATTCCCAGTTTGCGCTGTGCCTCCACGTCCCCTTTTTCGGCCAACGGCTTGCAGGCTTGTTCAGCGGTTGCATAGTCGCGTTCGTCATAAGCCTCGATACACTGGCGTTTGAGCCGCCAGTCGCCCACCGGCGGCAGTTCCCGCTGGTCGTCGGCAGGGGGCGGCGGTTCCTGGGCGGCCCCGACGTTGACAACGAAAAGGCCTGTCACGACGGCGGCGAGTATACACAGCGAAGATCTCATGCCAATCAGTCCCGGATAGCTTGATGTATGATCAAACCATGTTAGGCGGAAACAAGTCGTCGGACAATGCATAGAGCTTTCCCTCCGGCGCTTGATTGATCGCAGGGCCGCCTTATATTCGAAGCGCTCTAAACCGGTTCTGTTGACGGAGACCCCGTGATGCTTGTGCTCATTTCCCCGGCCAAGAAGCTTGATACGACAATCAAGGATTCGGTGCTTCCCCACACCCAGCCCGAATTGATCGGGGAAGCCGAGCAACTGGTCGCGGTGGCGCGCAAACTGAGCCGCGGCGACCTTGGCCGCCTGATGAATATCAGCGACAAGCTGGCGGACCTGAATTACCAGCGGTTTCAGGCGTTTCGCACGCCCTTTACCCCGGATAACGCCAAACAGGGGGTGCTGGCATTTACCGGTGATACCTATGTGGGGCTGGATGCCGGGAGCCTGAACGACGAGGATCTGGCGTACGCCCAGGATCATTTGCGGATCCTGTCCGGCCTGTATGGTCTCCTGCGCCCCCTGGATCTGATGCAACCCTACCGGCTGGAAATGGGAACCAAACTTGCCAATCCGCGTGGTGAGGATCTGTATGATTTCTGGGGCGACCGGATCACCGAAGCAATCAACGAGGCCGTGGCGGGGGAGGCCGAGCCCGTGGTCGTCAATCTTGCGTCCAACGAGTATATCAAAGCGGTCAAGGCTGACAAATTAAAGGCGCGCTTCATCACACCGGTATTCAAGGTGGTCAAAGACGGCCAGGCCCGGGTGCTTGGTATGCTCGCCAAGCGGGCACGCGGCATGATGGCGCGCTATATCATCGAAAACCGGATCGAGGATCCGGAACAGCTAAAGGGCTTTGACGCGGATGGTTACCGCTTCGTGGCGGAGCTGTCGGACGACGACCGCCTGGAGTTCCATAAGCCGAGCTAGGTATCCAGGCGAGAACGCACGCTCTAGAACGGCATCCAGGTCCGGCTTTTGGTGTAGTGCATGTAGCCGAGATTGGCGCCAAGCCGCAGGCCCACACCGACGCGGATCGGAGCGAGGATGATGTCGTCCTTTTGCTGATAATTCACCCCGACCCCGCCAACGTAGTAGAAGCTGCCTTCCACCGCGGGGAAGCGACCATAAATCTCTTCGGTGTCGTACAGGTGGTAAACCAGCACCACCACGCGCGAGGCGTTGCCGCCAAGGTCGATGCCCAGAGACGGCCCGGTCCAGAAGACCCGGCGCTTGCCTTCGATCTTGTGGTTGAGATCGCCATCGCCATACCGCAGACCTACGATGGCTGCCGCGCTGATTTCCGAACCGGTGATATAACCGTTGGGCCGACCAAGGTCGGCAAACACCTTTTCCACAACGCGGGCGACAGCGTCAGAGCCTTCCCCGAGAAAGTCGGAGGTGATCTGGATAATCGACTGCTTGTCGTAGGTGGCGTCGTCCTCGTCTGACTCCTGCGCCCAGACCGACGTGCCGCTGCAGACCAGGGTGATCAGCAGAATCATACGCCTGACTATAACCATCATGACAACGGAACCCCGACTATATGGCCGTTTCGAGACTGTGAGAGCTTATCCTCCTCGCAGAATATGGCAACCGTTGGGCGTTCCCCGGTTAGGGGTTTCGTTTTCGCGCATCGTCCCATAAAGTTCATAAAAAAATAGATTTCAGTTGTTTCTTTGGGAGTGATCTTCATGCTGGGACTGATGCAGGATCGGCCTTTGCTGATTTCGCAGCTTATCACGCATGCGGCAATCAACCATAGTGATCGCGAAATCGTCACAGTGACCGTGGCCGAGGGTGTGCACCGCTATGACTATGCGGCGTGCGAGCGACGCTCGCGCCAACTGGCCAAAGCGCTCATCGGGCGGGGTATCCGGCTTGGCGACCGGGTGGCGACTCTGGCCTGGAACGGCTATCGTCATCTCGAAGTATGGTTCGGGGCCGCCGGTATGGGGGCCGTCGCGCACACGGTCAATCCGCGTCTGTTCGACGACCAGATCACCTACATCATCAACCATGCGGAAGACCGTCTGGTCTTTGCCGATCTCACCTTTGTGCCGCTTCTGGAGCGGCTTGCCGACAAGCTATCGTCGGTGGAGGCCTTCGTGATCCTGTGCGATGATGCTCACCTGCCGGAAACCGGGCTCCGCGGTGCCCAGTCCTACGAAGCGTTTCTCGACGAAGCCGACGACGATTTCGACTGGCCCGAGTTCGATGAAAACACCGCGGCTGGACTGTGTTACACCTCGGGCACCACGGGCAACCCCAAGGGTGTTCTCTATTCCAACCGCTCATCGGTCCTGCATGCCTACGGCACGGCGCTGGTGGATGTGCTCGGCATGGGAGAGCGGGACACCATCATGCCGGTGGTCCCGATGTTCCATGCCAACGCCTGGGGCATTCCCCACGCCGCGCCGCTCGTTGGGTCGAAGCTGGTGCTCCCGGGCGCGGATCTGGACGGTCCGTCTCTGCAAAGCCTGATCGAGCGCGAAGGCGTCACTTTGTCGGCGGCTGTGCCCACGGTGTGGCTGGGGCTGCTTTCCTATCTCGAACAGGCAGGCAAACGGGTTGACAGTCTCAAGCGGGTGGTGATTGGCGGGTCGGCCGCGCCGCGCAGCATGATCGAGCGGTTCGAGACCAAGTATGATGTGCGGGTCAAACATGCCTGGGGGATGACCGAAATGAACCCGCTGGGGACTGTCAATACGCCCAAGGCCAAGCACAGCGAACTGCCGCTTGAGCAGCGTATCGACATCAAATGCAAGCAAGGTCGCCCGGTGTTTGGTGTGGAGATGAAGATCACCGACGATGATGGCAACGAGTTGGCGCGCGATGGCAAGGCATTTGGCCATCTGAAGGTGCGCGGTCCGTGGGTCGTCAAGAACTACTTCAAGCATGAAGACGAGCCACTGCTGGACGAAGGCGGCTGGTTTGATACCGGCGATGTGGCGACCATCGACCCCGACGGCTATATGCAGATTACTGACCGGTCAAAGGATGTGATCAAGTCGGGCGGAGAGTGGATCAGTTCCATCGATCTTGAAAACGCGGCCATGGGTCACCCCAAGGTGGCGGAGGCGGCGGTCATTGGTGTGCCACATCCCAAGTGGGACGAGCGACCCCTGTTGATCGTCGTGCCGGTCAAGGGCGAGGCGGTGAGCAAGGCGGAACTCCTCGATTATCTCAAAGGTCAGGTTGCCAAATGGTGGCTGCCCGACGACGTTGTGTTCGTGGACCAATTGCCGCACACGGCGACCGGCAAGCTCATGAAAACGGCCCTGCGAGAGGCGTATAAGGACTACAAGTTGCCGACGGCCCGGGATCCGGTGTCCTAGTAAATGTCGTCGTCTTCATCGTCTTCGCGGCCCCTGGCGGCCCATTTCAGCAGAAGCCCGGCGGGCACAACCCAGGCGACGCCGGCGATGACATAGTAGACCAGATCCACCAGCCAGTGGATCGGCAGGAACATGCTCGACAGCTTGACCACACCGGCGGCGTAGAAGACCAGACCGACGATCAGGATAAACATGCCGAAGGTTCGTTTCAGGGGCGGGGTCATGTCAGCTCCATGTTTTCAAGTAGTCGATCAGCAGGATCAGAAGATGAATTGCGGCGTATGCGCCTAGCCCGAATACCACGGCGCGCAGCCACACCTGGCCTGTAATTGCCGATTTGCGCGCAATCTTTCGCAACAGACTGGTTCCGCGTTTCTGTGCGGCCCGTTCAATGATTCGCCGTGTCTCTTCCCACAGGCTGTATTGTTCAAGTTCGTGCGGGGCGACCCAGGTGACCTCGGTTACGTCGTCGCCGGCAACGGCGTCCCCGCTTGCGGCCTCTCCCATCCAGTCCACGAGCGTGTAGTGGTGGCGGACCGCGCCCGTGTCGTCCCGGTCGATGAAGTCCAGCGCATCCACAAGGCCGGTCAGGGTCACATCAAGGCCGGTTTCTTCGCGGACCTCGCGGCGAGCCGCCTGTCTGACCGACTCGCCCAGATGCTGCGCGCCGCCGGGCAGGCTCCACTGGCCGGCCTTGGGTGGCTTGCCACGCCGGACCAGCAAGACCTTGTCGCCCCGGAACACCACGACGCCAACGCCGACGAAGGGGCGCGTGGGATAGCTGCGTGGCTCCGCCCCCTGGGGTGGGGCGTCATCAGTCTCGGCCATATCGGAAGCAGTCGAAATTTCTGTCATCACAGGGCACTATGCCAGTGAGCGTGGGGCTAGGCAAACCACTTTGGCGCCACAAAAGCACCATCTTCCCGACCTATGGCTTGGTGTGAGGAAGGGAAGAGAAAGGGAGCATCTCCATGAATACCGCGCGCTTGCGTATACCCGTCCTGTCCCTTGTTCTTACTGTTTGGGCGTCCGCCCTGTGGGCCGCCCCGGCGCTCGAGCGCGTCATCCTCAACCAGGGTGGTGTCGCCTATTATGAACTGACTGCCACGCCGTCGGGCGGCGTTGTCGAACTCGACGTCCCGCGTAACCAGATGGATGATGTGCTGAAAAGCCTGACCGTTTCGGGCGGGGGTGTGCGCATTGCTAGGGTAACCGTGTCGGGTGAAGCGCCGACGGAGGTGGCGTTCGGATCGCTGCCGCTTGGCCCTGAGGCTTTCGAATCGCTGCCTGGTCTCCTGCGGGCGCTTCGGGGCGAACAGGTAACGGTGGTTGCCGACCGTACCATCGAGGGCCGCATCGTCTCGGTTGATCCAGTGGACGGAATTCAGGCTGATCCTTCGGTGACGCTGCGGTCCGGAATAGCGATGGTGCGGGTTCCGGTCTCAACGGTGCGCTCCGTCAGCCTGGCCGACAAGGCGCTTGATGGCGTGATCGGTCAGGCGCTCGATGCGTTTCAGGCGGGCCGGGGCGGCGGTGTGAAGCGTCTGAAGATTACTCTTGCCGGCGATGCGGGGGGCAAGGTGGCGCTCGCTTACGTGGCCGGCGCGCCGTTGTGGAAAAGCGTGTACCGCCTGACGCTCAACGGAGATAAGGGCGATCTGGAAGGCTGGGCGGTTCTGGAGAACTTCTCGGGCCATGATTGGGTGGATGTGGACCTGACTCTGTCGTCGGGTAACCCGGCGACCTTCCGTCAGGCGCTCTACCGTGCCTATTTCGTCGACCGCCCTGAAATGCCGGTGGAGCTGTTTGAGCCGATTATCCCGCCGGTGGACCGGGGGGTGATGAAGGAGGATGTTGCCGTTACCGCAAGAATGCGGGCGGTGGCCGACCATGCATCTGGTGGGGTGCCGACACAGATCCAGGACAGCGCTACCCAGATCCTGATTGATCTGGGCAAGGTGACACTGGAGAACGGAAAAACGCTGACTCAACCGATCACCCGGGGCGACGCGCCGGTGGAGGCCGTGACCTATCTGCCCCTGTATGACGACCGCCCGCTTGCCGCTTTCCGGATCGAGAACAAGGGCAAGACCAGCCTGCCGCCAGGCGTTGTGACGGTTTACCAATCGTCGGGCAACGACAGACAGTACCTTGGCGATTCCCGCATGGGTGTGGTGCCGGTCGGCGAAAGCCGGATGCTGTCCTATGCCGGCGATTTCAAGGTCAAGGTTAATCGCGCCGAGACGTCAAGAAGCGTGGTCAGCCGCGCACACGTCGTTGAGGGCGTAATGACCGTGATCTCGGCGGTGTATCATACCCGAACCGTTGATGTGTCTTTGCCGAAGAGCGAGGCCCGCACCATGGTCGTGGACTTTCACGCCAACGACAATTGGACGCCGGTCACTCCCAAGAGCGGGATCGAGAAGATCGACAACGGCTACCGGGTGACCAAACGCTTTGGCCCGGGTGACAGGGGCAAGATCGAAGCCCGCTTCGTAGAGGAACGACATCGCCGGATCACCCTTCTGGATACAGACGTTTCCGTTCTTGTCGATTATCAGGCCAGGGGCGCATTCAAGGGAGAGATGAAGGCCGCGCTCGATCGTGTCGTGGCGTTGAAACGCGAGGTGTCAGCGGCGGAGCGCGCGCTCGATCAGGCGAGCAGCGACCTTGCCCGGGCCCGGGAGGCGGAGGACCGTGCGCGGGAAAACCTGAAGGCTGTGGGCGATGTGCCGCTGCGCCAGCAGTATCTCGAAAAACTGGTTCGCGCGGAAGCGACGGTGAACCAGGCCGCGGCGCGCCAGGCCGAAGCGCAGGCCGCCCTGCAAAAAGCGGAAGCGGCGCTCAGAGACTTCGTGCAAAACCTGAATATCAATACATAGCCAATTGTAGAACCTAAATAACTCTATTTCGATTCATCAGGTTTTCGGGGTCGAGAGAGGTTTTGAGCGTCCGCATAAGTTCCAGCGACAATGGGTCCTTGTAACGGACAAGCTCGTCCCGTTTCAGCCGGCCAATGCCATGTTCAGCGCTGATGCTGCCGCCCATATCCGCGACGATATCATGGACCATGCGGTTTATCTCGGCCCACCGGGCGAGGAATGCCTCACCATTCGCGCCCTTCGGCTGGGAGATGTTGAAGTGCACGTTGCCGTCGCCCACATGGCCGAAGGGCACGGGGCGCGCACCCGGGATCGCATGGGCAACCGCGCGGCTTGCCTTTTCAATAAACGCCGGCACGGCGGAAACCGGCACCGACACGTCGTGCTTGATGCTGGCCCCTTCCACCTTCTGCGCTTCCGACAGGGACTCGCGCAAGCGCCAGAAATCGGCCCTTTGGCTGTCCGAGCGGGCGATGGCGCCGTCCGTAACGAGTTCCTTGTTCAGGGCTGATTCGAGGAACCGTTCGAAGCTTTCCTGTAGGTCGCTCGTGGCGTCAGGGCTGGTGGCTTCGATCAGCACGTACCACGGCTGAGGCGCGCCCAATGGGTCGCGGCAGCCGGGAATGTGGGTGAGCACCAGGTCGAGGCCCGTCCGACTGATGAGCTCGAACGCGTTGACCCGATCGCCAGTGATTTCACGGGCAAGGGACAAGAGCGCAATGGCCGACTGGGGATCGGGAACGCCGAGAAAGCCCGTGGCGCGGCTGACGGGCCGGGGATAGAGCTTCACGACCGCCGCGGTGACAATCCCCAGTGTGCCTTCCGCACCGATGAACAACTGCTTCAGGTCATAACCCGTGTTGTCTTTGCGAAGTGTGCTCAGACCATTCCATATTCGCCCGTCGGGCAGCACCACTTCGAGCCCCAGAACCAGGTCGCGCATGGTGCCATAGCGCAGCACATCGACGCCGCCGGCATTGGTGGAAATGACGCCGCCCAAGGCCGCCGAGCCCTCGGACGCCAGACTGAGCGGAAAGAAGCGGTCCGCTTCCAATGCAGCGTTCTGAACCTCCACCACTGCGCAGCCGGCTTCTGCCGTCAGGGTATAGTAGACGCTGCCAACTATACCCTGACGGCAGAAG
>RFJA01000138.1 GCA_003695065.1 Alphaproteobacteria bacterium | reverse complement strand
GCGCAGTCCGGTCCGTTTCCGCAGCATCTTCTGGCGCATCGTCATGTCGTCATCTCCCGAATGGGGTGCCGTCCCACGCACGGCAAGGGTTACATCCCGATCAGAAGCGAAAGCCGTGCCAATCGTGCGATCCGGCGGATTTCCTCGCATTTCCGCAAATTACCGCAAATACTGTCTCAATTTGAACTGAATGCCCTGTACCGGAAGCAAACATCTGTCCCGGTTCAGGACAGGTCCTGCCCGGCGATTCTGTCTCCGTCCGGTACCGGGGCCAGGCCAACGGCACGGCGTTTCTCGTTAAGGGTCAGAAAACCGGCCCGGTCGACCCGGCCCCACAACTCGCTACGCTCTGCCTGCAACGCCGGAATGGCGTCACGGTCAAAGTCGAGACGCAAATCGTCGCCGAAGGGCGGGAGCAGCCAACGGCCAATCGCCGAGGCCGTCTTTTCCAGCAGCGGCAACAGGGTAAGGCGCCACAGCGACCGGTTGGCTTCCTGGTAATTGGAATAGGTATTGTCGCCGGGAATGCTGAGCAGCATGGGCGGCACGCCGAATGCGAGCGCGATTTCGCGCGCCGCGGCATGCTTGCCGGCGATAAACTCCATATCCTGGGGCGAAAACGACATGCTCTGCCACTTGAGGCCGCCTTCCAGCAACAGCGGGCGACCCGCATTCTGCGCTCCCTGATAGCTGTCGGCCAGCTCGTCCTTCAGGCGACTGAACTGCTCATCGCTCAAGGTGCCGCCATCGCTCGGCTCGTAGACCAGCGCGCCCGAGGGCCGCGCCGCGTTGTCGAACAGTGCCTTGTTCCACCGGCCCGCGGCGTTGTGAATGTCTATGCCGTAGGCAGCCGCTTCGAGCGGTGACATACCATAACTGTCATCGAGCGGATTGAAGGTCTTGAGGTGCAGGATAGGACTGTCGCCAGTGACCGGGTCGACGGCAAACTCATGGGTGCGCCCGCCCGCCTCGTAGCGGTAAGCCCGAGGCCATCCGCCGGGCCCCGGGACAATCCGCATCCGGTCGGGACGCAGCACATAGAGCTCCCCCGGCAGGCCATCGACCCCGGTCACCATTTCCAGATAGCCATCGCCGGCGATGTTGAGAAAGGCGTAAAGCCGTTCCATCAGCGCTTTGCCTCCCGTCGTCGGATTGGGACGGGCCAGAAGGTCGAGCACCGGGTGGCGGGTCAGTTCTTCGTCGCCCCGATAAAGCCGCCAGGGAACCGACGCGGCGCATTCGGCAATCAGCCGGACACAACGATGCGCGATCACGTTCTTGCGGTAGCCTTCCTCTGCAAGACGCTTGTAGTCCCGGCTGGTCCAGCGCGGCGCACCAAGCCCCAGCCAGGCGGTTTCGGTAGCGGCGAGTAAATGGCCCACCGCGCTTTTCTTGGTCTCGATTTCCGGCGCTCGGCCGCCGCGTCCGGTCAGTCGGTCAAGCCAACGCAACATTGCAATGGGTTCCTTTCGCGCTTGTACGGTCAAAAAATGTCACGCGGCGCGCGGCCGAGCCGATGCTGGTCCGCACTTGCGTTCATCATCATCTATCGAGGTTTGCAGGGCACGCCCGTGCCGCCGCCGCGTGTCCGGGAACCGTCATCGGACGGATCCCGAATTTCCCGGGTGCCGACCGATCGAGAGACTCGACCGGTCGGCCCCTGATCTGCTAGGACAATGTGTCGTCAGAACCTGTCCCCATGGCCTGAGCCGGTGGGGTGGCCGCAAGCCAGGGCGGGATAGCCACAAGAATGTCGCATTTACCGCCCAAGGTTGTGGTGTATCGAGACTTCATCTACGAACCGGGAGGTTTTTTCTTATGGTCCGTCTTATTGCCGCCTCTGTTATGGCACTTTTTGTTTCGCTCGGCGCAGCCTTGGCCGAGGACTGTGTCGCCCCCGGCGCATCGCCTGAAATCCCGGATGGCGCAACCGCAACCACCGAGGAAATGATCGCCGGAAGTCAGGCCGTGCGTACTTTCCAGGCCGATACGGAAGCCTATCTCGACTGCCTCACTGCCAAGGACGCCGAACTAGAGGCGATCCAGCCTGCCGGAGAGGAAGGCAAGGCCATCGCCGCCAAGCGCCAGGCGCTGATCGAGAACCACAATGCCGCGGTGGACGAGCTGAACCGGGTTGCCAACGCGTTCAACCAGGCGGTGCGTGACTACAAGGCCCGCCAGCCGAAGGACGAATAAACGGCGCCGGAGGGCATGTCCCATGCTACGTCTTGTCGCAACATCGCTGATCGTAATCCTGTTGTCGGCCGGCGCGGCGCTGGCCGGAAATTGTACCCGACCGCCGGCGCCGATGGTTCCGGACGGCACCATTGCGACCCGCGACGAAATGATCGCGGCCAGCCAGGCGGTCAAAGCCTTCATGTCGGAGACCGAGCGCTATCTTGATTGCCTCAAGGTCGAGGAGTCCCTGACTCCGCCCGAGCAATTGACCGCCGAGACCCAGCAACTGCTGATCGATCGCCATAATGCAGCGATCGAGGACATGGAGCGGGTTGCCACCGCATACAATCAGGCGGTGCGTGACTACAAGGCCCGGATCCAGGACGGTGGCAGCAATTAGGCGGTATACCTAGCCCACCGGCCGCACCCGGGGCCGCCCGCCCGGCCCCAACATCAGATCGGTGAGCGCCCAGACAAGGGCGTCCACCCGATCAGGGC
>RFJA01000137.1 GCA_003695065.1 Alphaproteobacteria bacterium | reverse complement strand
CGACGCGCAACGTGGTCCTGATCGTCCTGATGACGCTCGCCCTCATGCCCTTTCAGATGCTCGCCATTCGATTTGGCTGGCGTCTGCGGTCGCTCTTGCCTCTATGGTATCATCGCTGTGCACTGCGGATTATCGGAGTCAGGGTTCGTCTGCACGGCCGCCAGTCAGGGGTCGTTCCCACCCTGTTTGTCGCCAATCACGTCTCGTGGGTGGATATTCCTGTACTGGGTGCGCTGATTGAGGGCTGCTTCATTGCCAAGCGCGAGGTCGGCGAATGGGCCGGTTTCGGGACCCTGGCCAGGTTACAGCGCACGATATTCGTTGATCGGAACCAGCGTAATCGTGCGGCCGCGCAAAACGACGAAATCGGCGCCCGGCTTGGCACCGGGGAGAACCTCATTTTGTTTGCCGAGGGGACGAGCTCGGACGGGAACCGTGTGCTGCCGTTCAAGTCGGCCCTGTTTGGGGTCGCCGAACGGTTCGCCCGCGCCGGCCACGATCCCGATGGCCCCGGGATCATGGTGCAGCCGGTGACTATCGCCTACACGGCGATCAATGGCATTCCCCTGACCCGTACCACCCGGCCCAAGATCGGCTGGTACGGAGATATGGCCATGTTGCCCCATTTTACCGATCTGCTCGGATTGGGGCGGATCGCCGTTGATATTCACTTCCACGATCCGGTGGACAGCCGCGCCTATGCATCGCGCAAGACGCTCGCGGCCCATTGTGAACGAGAGGTGCGGCGCGGCCTGATCGAAAGCAAAAGGCGCAGGGATGTGGCTTCGGTCGACAGCCGCTGGCGGCCCGGTGGGGGGCGCCGGCCGAAGCGACGCTTTTCCAGTGGTGCGACTGATGATATACCGGGCCCGAAAACATCGGGGCGATGATGAAACGCAAGCTTTACATAAAGACCTACGGCTGCCAGATGAACGTCTACGACACCGAGCGTATGGCCGAACTTATGGCGCCCGACGGTTTTGTGGTGACCGAGGAACCGTCGGATGCGGATCTCGTCGTCCTCAATACCTGCCACATCCGCGAAAAGGCGGCGGAAAAGGTCTACTCCGACATTGGCCGAATGCGGGCGCTGAAAGACCGGCGCGCCAGGGCAGGCAAAGACATGATGATTGCTGTTGCAGGCTGTGTCGCCCAGGCTGAGGGTGAGGAGATCATCCGGCGTGCTCCGGTGGTCGACATGGTCGTGGGGCCCCAGACCTACCATCGCCTTCCGGTCATGGTTCGTGAAACAACCAGGCGACGGGCCGCGGGCGAGCGCGTCCGGCTGGTGGAGACCGAATTCACCATTGAAGAGAAGTTTGCACGTCTGCAGCGGCCATCCGACAAGAAGGGGCCGGCAGCCTTCGTCACCGTTCAGGAAGGGTGCGACAAGTTCTGCACCTTCTGTGTGGTGCCCTACACCCGGGGTGCGGAATTCTCCCGTCCGGTCGCCCAGGTGGTTGCGGAAACCGAGCGCCTGGTGCGCCAGGGGGTGGTTGAAATCACGCTGCTTGGTCAGAATGTGAATGCCTTTCACGGCGAGGGGCCTGACGGAAAGGTGTGGTCGCTCGCCAGGCTGATCCGGCGATTGGCCGAAATCGACGGGCTGGCGCGGATTCGCTATACCACGTCGCATCCCCGCGACATGGATGATGATCTGATCGCGGTTCATGCCGAGGTCGAGACGTGCATGCCCTATCTGCACTTGCCTATACAGAGCGGATCGGACCGGGTCCTGGCGGCGATGAACCGCCGCCACAAGGTGGATGACTATCGCCGCATTATCGACCGGCTGCGGGAGAAACGCCCCGACCTCGCCTTGTCCGGTGACTTCATCGTGGGCTTTCCGGGCGAGACCGACGCCGATTTCCAGGCGACCATGGATCTGGTGCGTGCGGTCGGTTACGCGCAGGCCTACTCCTTCAAGTACAGTGCCCGACCGGGCACACCGGCGGCCGAAGAGGCGGATCAGGTCGGCGATGAAGTCAAGGCGGAGCGGCTGGCGGCGCTTCAGGCGTTGCTTGCCGAGCAACAGCTTGCTTTCAATCGGGCGACAGTCGGTCGGCGCCTTCCGGTGTTGCTGGAAAAACCGGGGCGACGCGCCGGTCAGCTCGTGGGACGCAGCCCCTATATGCAGGCGGTGCATGTGATGGTCGGTAACGAGGCAGACGCCGCTATTGGGGCCATTGTGGAGGTTGCAATCACCGCGGCGGGCCCCCATAGTCTTGAAGGTGATATTGTGCGGGCCTCGGACCGTCCGGCGGCCTGAAAGCGATTGCCCAGGGACTCGGAACGTCGTTGAACCAGAAATCAGAGACCGCTCGGCCGGGCCGCGATGACGTCGTCGTCCTCAGTTTCGACGATAACCGTTTGGCTGCAGCGCTTTATGGTGAACATGACTGCAATCTGGCCCGCATCGAGCAGCGCCTGGGTGTCAGCATGCAAAGTCGCGGTAACCGGTTACAGGTGACCGGATCCGAGGACGACCGGGCGGTGGCCAAGGCGGTGTTGACCTACTTGTACGAGCGCCTCAAGGGCGGCCACGAGATCAGTGCCGGCGATGTTGATGGTGCGATGCGGCTGGTGGAGACGGCAGAGGTGGCGGAGATCGCACCTGACGAGGTGGTAATCGCCACGCGCAAGAAGCTGATTTCGCCCCGTTCGCCGATGCAGCTTGAATATATGAAGCGGCTGCGCGATAGCCTGATGGTATTCGGGCTCGGGCCGGCGGGTACCGGCAAGACCTACCTGGCGGTCGCCATGGCGGTGGCGCGTTTGCTGGAGGGCCAGGTGGAGCGGATCATCCTGTCGCGCCCGGCGGTGGAGGCAGGCGAACGGCTCGGCTTTCTGCCCGGCGATCTGCGGGAAAAGGTGGACCCCTACCTGCGCCCTCTCTATGACGCGCTTTACGATACCTTGCCGCCCGAACAGATCGCCCGGCGCTTCGAGCGGGGCGAGATCGAGGTGGCGCCTCTGGCATTCATGCGCGGCCGGACGCTTGCCAACAGTTTCGTGATTCTCGATGAAGCGCAAAACACCACACCCATGCAGATGAAGATGTTTCTCACCCGGTTTGGCGAAAACAGCCAGATGGTGATCGCCGGGGATCCCAGCCAGACCGACCTTCCGGCCGGGGTCGAATCGGGGCTCTCCCACGCGATCCGGGTGCTCGACACGGTGAGAGATGTGGCCTTTGTGCGCTTCACCGAGCGGGATGTGGTGCGGCACTCACTGGTGGGCGCCATCGTGGAGGCTTATGATCGTGATGCTGCGCGTCGTTCGGGGACGCGCGATGGGGGCGATGCGGATGGCGGCTGATGTCATGGCCACAGCGCAGCAGCGAACGTTGATCACGGCCGATGTCCTTGTTGCGGCCGCGGCATGGCCGTTTCAGCGTCTGAAGTGGGTGGCGTATCCGGCCTGGCTGACGGCTCTGCTGTTGCT
>RFJA01000136.1 GCA_003695065.1 Alphaproteobacteria bacterium | reverse complement strand
GCCCTTCCCGGTCTTCACCTGGTTGTCGGGGCTGACCTGCACCCATGAGAATTTCACCACCAAGGCGGGAGCCTACGCCAAAGCGGCGGAATTGGGGCTGATGATCGTTGCCCCGGACACCAGCCCGCGCGGCGACGGGGTGGCCGACGACGAGGCCTACGATCTGGGCCACGGCGCCGGGTTCTATGTGAACGCGACAGAAGAACCCTGGGCCGCGCACTTTCGGATGTATGATTACGTCACCCGGGACTTGCCGGACGCCGTTTTCTCGGCGTTTCCAGGTGACCGGGCCCGGCAGGGCCTGTCGGGCCATTCCATGGGCGGGCACGGGGCGCTGACCATCGCGCTCCGAAATCCTGACATCTACCGTTCCGTTTCGGCCTTTGCGCCCATCGTGTCCCCCACCCGGTGCCCATGGGGGCGAAAAGCGCTTGCCGCCTATCTCGGCCCCGACGAAGACGCCTGGAAGGATCATGACGCCACCCTGCTGATCGAAGCGGGCGCAGCCCGCGGACAGTTTGACGAGATTTTGGTGGATCAGGGCACCGCGGACGATTTTCTGGAGAGCGAGCTCAGGCCTGAGCTTCTGGAAGAAGCCTGCAGGGCCGCCGGGCAACACCTGAAACTCAGGTTCCAGCCCGGCTATGACCATTCCTATTATTTCATCTCCACTTTCATCGCCGACCACCTGGCGTTTCATGCGGAGCGGTTGAAGTAGCCGCTCAGACCTCTACGGGCGTCAGGTCCATACCACGCAGCACCACCACCGGCCAGAAATCGTCAACGGGGTGCCGGGTGAAGTCCACCTGAATGTCGATGACCGCAGGGCGGTCGGATTTTTGCGCCCGCTCGAATGCCCTGGGCAGTTCTTCAAGAGACTCGACCTTTTCGCCGACGCAGCCGTATCCCTCTGCGATTTTGGCGAAATCCACATGGCTCAGCCGGGTTCCGAAATTGGGGTTGTCCAGCAACTCGCCAAACGGCCGGTACATGCCCCAATGGGAGTCGTTGCACACGATGGTAATCACGTTCAGGCCATATCGTGCTGCTGTTTCCAGTTCCTGACAGGTCATGCCCATGGCCCCGTCGCCGGTGACACAGACCACAGTGTGGTCGGGCTCGGCCGATTTGGCGGCGATGGCCATGGGCAGTCCGAAGCCCAGATGGCCCATGCCCGGCACAAACAGGAAGTGGTGTGGATCGCGCGGCTCCAGAAAACTCTGGCACCATTCCATCACCTGTCCACCGTCGGTGGCGAGGATCGCATCCGGGGGGATAATGTTGGCGATGGTGCGCAGCACCGCCGCCTCGTTCAGCATGTTGGTGCCCTCCGTCACCCGCGCGTCGGCGATGGCGTCGAGTTCCTGCCTGTAGGCCTTGTAGCGGTCCACCTTGGCGCCGATCCAGTCTTGGTCGGCGTTCAGGGTGCGCCCGTCAAGTTCCTGGTTCAGGAGCCGCAGAAACTCGCGCGCGTCGCCGACCAACCCCATGGCCAGCGGCACATTGCGGCCCAGAACCTCGCCGTCGATATCCACCTGAATGATTTTCTGGCCGGGCTTCAAGGGGTAAAGCGGCGGCTTGTTCAGGGGCAGAAAGCTTGAAAACTTGCAACCGACAGCCAAGAGGACGTCCGACTCGCTCAGGGTTTCCGCCACTCCCCAGCCGCCGAGCACACCGCTGCTGCCCACGTGGGTCGCGCAATCAAAGGGGACGGTGCCGCGGGCGTGCGCCGTTGTGGTGGCCGGGAAGCCTGTCAGGTTGACGAGCTCGCGGAATTCCTCGACTCCGTCGGCACGCACCACACCACCACCGGCGAGCAGTGCCGGGCGTTTGGCATTGGCCAGAAGATCCGCGACAGCGTTTAGATCATCCCTGTTGGGCACTGGCCGGGGGCGGGCAATCGGGGGAATGCTGTCCACATCATGGTCACAGGGTGCGGTACCAATGTCACAGGGAATGTTGAGGTGCACGGGGCCGGGCCGGCCACTGCGCGCGATATGAATGGCGCGCTCTATCAGCTCGCCGGCGCGTTCCGGCGTGTGGATGGTGGCGTTCCATTTGGTGATTGCGCTGTAAAGGTCCCGCTGATTGGCGTTCTGCAGCAGGTCCTTGCCGGGTTCGATGGAGTCGTGCTGATTATCCGGCGTGATCACCAGCATCGGGATATTGTCGGCCCAGGCCGCGGCCACTCCGGGAACGAGATTGGTGGCGCCAGGGCCCACAGTGGCAAAACACACAGCCATGGAGTCGGTCATCTTGCCGATGGCATGGGCCATATGTCCGGCTGCTTCCTCGTGGCGGGTGGTAATGTAATTGAAGTAGGGGTCCTTGCCTGCGCCGTCCATCAAAAGGCCGATCTGGGCCGCCGGCAATCCGAAGATGTGGCGGATGCCATGTTTTTTGAGAATCTTGAGAAGGACGCTGGTCACGGTGCTTGTCATGGTTTCATTCCTCGGTGATTGGATCTTTTTTGGACAGACTTCTCCGGTTCGGGGCGGACCGGTGTTCCGCCCCGTGTGAACGGGACTCTGTTTCGCGGTAATGTCCGCAGCGGGCGCGCCCGCCCGGGGCGACCGTCAGGTTTGTCTAATCAGCTTTCCGATCAGTTGTGTGCGCGACTGAACCTCGGCCTTGGCGTAGATCGAGCGCAGATGGTTCTCCACAGTCCTTACGGAAATGCAGAGTTCTTCGCCAATCTCCGGATTGCTCAGGCCCTCGGCCAGAAGATGCACAATATCGGCCTCCCTTCGCGTAAATCCATAGGCGCGGATGGCCTCGCCAAAAGGTCCCTCGACGCTCCCGGCTTCGGTGGTGATAAGAAACCGCAACCTGTCGGCCGCGCCGGTCAGGACCCGGGCCGAAACCGTGAGGGGCGGCGCTTTACCGGATAGCGCCAGGGTGAGCCGCGTTGCCTCCCGCGTTGCGTTCTGGCCGGGCCGCGGAAGCGTCCGGCAATTTTCCAGAAGGTGCGCCACGTCGGGGCTGGTATCCGGGGTAATCCGCTGACCTACGGCTTCACGCACACACAGGTCGCGCCTTATGAGATCATTAGCGAACAGTAATGTGCCTTCCTCGTCCAGCAACAGCATGCCCTGATCGTCGGTCATGGACGCGAGTTCGTTGACGACGCCGGCCTGTCGGTCATGGTCTTCCTGAATCATTAAAGACCGGATCTTAGTGAGCAACGGTGCGGCGATCTGGCGCGCCCGCCGGATGTCCGTGTGGTCGAAGGCCGGTGCATTGCTCGGCCGATGAAAGCCGACCCCGATCACCTGGTCCGGCGTTGCATGTGACCTATAACAAAGGGCGAGCACGTGATGCACCTGAATGGGTCGGAAAAACTCGTTGTAGTAGGGGGTGCGCTCCAGCTCCCTGTAATCCGAGATGTCGGACAAGGTGAAAATTTCGATCTGACCGCCGGCGCACCGGTCGTAATAGATGTTGGTGGGACGCGCCCGATCGACCACCGGGTCCTGGCGAAAGTAATGGGTGTTGTAGAGCTGGTGATAATGCGGATCCACGGCGTGGGTCGCGCTGTGGCCGATGTAAGGTGTACCCTTGTTCCAACGATACTGAAGCATGGCCATGGATCCGGCATTCAGAAACCGGCCGATCGGCGCCAGAACCTTGGTACCCGCGTCCCGGAATCGTGAACAATCGAAAATTTCCTCACACAACTCCAGAATGCGAGCAGACGAAGGATCAGTGTCGTATGCCATTGTCGCCTCCCACGGTGACAGACTTTGGTCCATATGACAGACTCCACTTTTTTCTGTTTTCGTGTGAAGCCGTCGGTGTCTCCCTGATCACGACAGGGCGTTCGCAATGTAGCAGAGTCTCCCATCGAACGAAATTGTCTCCCCCGACAATCCTTCCAGTCCCCTGGTCAATAGCCATCGTATATGTGGTCGGCGGCATCATTTTCCCTGGCAAGCTGGTACATCAACTTGCCGTCGACGATTGCGGCGACGCTGCCGTCATCGTTGTAGCCCACCAGGGGGCCATGCGCGACGGCGAACATGACAACGCCGTCGGGCGAGGTCGGCATATGGATGGATCCAGCTTCCTCGTAGACATAGGATCCGGCGCCACCACGGTCGTCGTCGTAACCGAACTCCCCATCGATCACATAGGCTTCCACGGCGCCCAGGTGACCATGTATGGGCGCTTCGTTACCCGGTTCCACCTTGAGCAGCATGGAAAAACCTCCAGTTTTCCGGTCGACCCGCAACAACTTGAACCAGGTTCCTTCAAGCACCCACGGTGACCATGGCAACTCTGTCGGGTCGAAAAACGCGGGGTGGTCGGGTTTGGTCACCTGCACGGCCACGTTTTCGGATTTCTTCAATTGCTCCATACGCTGCAACTCCGTCTCCTCAAAAGGCGATCGCGACAGCGCCGCCTGTTCCTGCATTCCTTTATAAAAGAACCGGGCAGGGCGGAAATGACGGAAATCACCTATGTTTTTGCTGTCTGGGATGACATCAAATTAGGTGAGTTCCGCTATTGGCGGGTGCTCGGCCAAGTGGCAGGCTTCTCTCTGGTACAAAAAGGCGCCGGTGCTCTTTGCATGGGGAAGGCGACCAATTCGGACATCAGGGAGAAGTCATGACCATCAGAGATATTTGCCTGAGTGGCGTTTCGGTTATCGCACTGGCCGGTGCGATCGGCATGTCGATCCAGCCATCTGCCGCGCAGCAGGCAGAAAAAAGCTTCGGGGCGATCGAGGAAATCACCATCACCGCCACCCGGCGGGAAGTGGGATTGCAGGACGTCGGTGTGTCGGTGACCGCGTTCAGTGGAGCGTCGCTCCGCGAGATGAACGTCACCACCACCGATGATTTAACCATCGTGACGCCCGGCCTGTCGTTCATTCAGGCAGGTGGTGCGCCGCTTGCCGGACTTATTGCCATTCGTGGTGTTGCGCAGAACGATTTTGCTGCCCACCTAGAATCGGCGAACGTCCTTTATATTGACGACGTCTACCGTCCCTCGAACGGCAGCAGCCTTCGGACTATGTTCGATGTGGAACGGGTCGAGGTGCTGAAAGGGCCGCAAGGCACGCTGTTCGGCCGCAACGCAACCGGTGGCCTTATTCATATCATCACCAAGGAACCGACCCAGGATCTGGAAGGTTACGCGAGCCTGACCGTTGGCGAATACGAGAAGATTACCGGTGAAGCCGCCATCAACCTACCGATGAGCGACAAGGCCGCGCTGCGGGTGGCGGCTTACGCCAACCATAACGATGGCTGGATCAAGAACGCCATTGGTCCTGACCAGATGGCGGACGATACACTTGCGCTCAGGGGCAAGCTTCTGGTGACGCCCGCCGAGGGCTGGCGGATAAAATTTCAGGTGGAGTGGGCCAAGAACTTCGATAACCCGGCCGGCGCGTCCTTCCCGACCGGAGGATTCGTGGGTCCGGACACGCTTGGTCAGTTCAAGCCGCCGCCAGCGCCGACGGATACCGGCTATGTGGATGCCGACGGCAGTGTGTTTACCGGCGAGTTTGATTTTCCGGGCGTGTTCGAACGCGAAGAATTCATGATCTTCGCCGATATCAGCTATAGCTGGGACAATCTGACGTTCACGTCGATCACGTCCTACAGTGATCTCGATATCCTGTATGAAGAGGACAACGATCTGACGCCGTTCGATATCGCGATCTTCCGGCAGAACACCACTCAGGAAAACTTCACCCAGGAGTTTCGGGTCAATGGTGACTATGACCGTTTCCGGGTGACCGGCGGGTTCTACTATCTCCATATCGATGGGGACTATTTCCAGAACTACCAGATCAACAATCTCGGCAACTTCAACCAGATTCTGGCTCCGATCCCGGTGCTGATCCTGCCCGTGGGGCTTAATCAGTTCGGGGATTACACGCTCAAGACCAAGTCGTGGTCGCTGTTTGCCCAGGCGGAATACGATGTGGACGAAAAGGTGACAGTGACGGCGGGCTTGCGCTACACCCGGGACAAGAAGGACTATGCCTACATCAACGTCTGCGAGAATCTCCTGCCGGTACCGGCATGTCCGCCCGCTTTCCCGCCGGATATTCTGGCCGGCGCCGGATTGGTAACCGACGAGCATTCGGAGGGAGGAGTCTCGGCCCGTCTCCAGTTTGACTACCGGGTCAGTGAGGACTGGCTGCTGTTTGCGGCTTACAACCGTGGCTACAAGGCGTTCAACTACAACGCCGGCTTCGCCGGGGCGGCGCCCGTTGACGGTGTGCGCTTCGACGGCGAAAAGCTAAACGCCTTCGAGATTGGCAGCAAATCCGATTTCTGGGATGGCCGGGCTCGCTTCAACATCAGTGGTTACTACTACGACTATCAGGACTATCAGGCGTTTGACCAGCGCGGCACCAGTTTCATCCTGTCCAATACGGATGCAACCATTTACGGTGCAGATGCCGAGTTTACCGTAAGCCCCGGTGGCGGCATCAATGCCCTGATCGGCGTAGCTTACATCCATACCAATGTGAAGGATATCCCAATCGGCGGGCAGCTTTTCGATGTGGAAGCCCCGCAGGCGCCGGAGTTTTCCATCAACTTTGCCGTGTCCAAGGATTTCCAGGTTGGCGGTGGCAACGTTCGCATTGGCTTTGACGGGAACTACGAGGGGAGCTACTTCTCGCAGTTGAACAATGCTCCGGTGACCAAAGCCGGCGACAACTGGCTGGTCAATGCGCGGATCAGCTATGCCCCCAATGACGGAAACTGGGAAATCGCTGCTTTCGGCCGCAACCTCTTCAACGAAGAGCGGCTTTTGTACGCTTTTGACATAACTTTCCCCGGTAATGGTTTGGTGGAGCAGGTCTATGGCAAGCCGCAGTGGTTTGGCGGCGAATTCCGGATCAATTTCTGATGGCCGACCGTCTCGACGGCAGGGTTGCGGTCATCACAGGTGGCGCGTCCGGAATCGGGCGCGCCACCGCCGTGATGCTGGCGCACGAAGGGGCACGGGTCATTGCTGCCGATCTCAATCTGGCCGGTGCCGAGGAGACTGCCAGGCGCTGCGGGGAGGGGGGCATTGCCCGAGAGCTCGACGTGAGCGAACCCGAATCGTGGCGGGCTGTTTTTGATGACGTACTGGACATTTGTGGTCGGCTTGATGTGCTGGTCAATGGTGCCGGGGTTGGTTGGGCCGGTGATTTCGCCAATATGCCCATGGACGCCTGGAACACCATGGTGGCGGTCAATCTGACCGGGGTCATGCTGGGTTGTCAGGCGGGGGTAAAGGCAATGGAGAGGGCGGGTAACGGCGGCTCCATCATCAATATTTCCTCCATGGGCGGCCTCGTGGGCGGTGACGATATCGTCGGCTACTGCGCCACCAAGGGCGGGGTCACCCTGTTGACCAAGGCGGTGGCGCTTTATTGCGCCAGGCGCAAGTCCGGGATTCGTTGCAACAGCGTTCATCCGACTTATGTGGATACCGAAATGCTCGACCCCATTGCCGAGGCTTATGGCGACCGGGACGCCATGTTGAAGGCAATGGGGGCGCTTGTGCCGCTCGGGCGGGTGGCCCGGCCCGACGATGTGGCCCATGCGATTCTGTTTCTGGCGTCAGACGAGTCAGCGATGGTCAGCGGTTCGCCATTGTTGGTGGACGGCGCCCAGCTTGCCGGTTTTCCTGGCGTACATGCGGTGGAGTGACGCTAATGGGACGGGTTGACAACAAGGTCGCCATCGTTACCGGCGGGGCATCGGGTCTTGGTGCGGCAATTGCCCGGATGCTGGTCCGCGAAGGCGCGCGCGTGACGGTCACGGATGTTCAGGTGGACAAGGGCAAGGCGCTGGCCGACGAGATCGGGTGCCGGTTTCTCGGGCAGGACGTCAGCGACGAGACTCGCTGGGACGAGGTGATCGACACGGTGGAGGGCGAGGACGGCGCGCTGCATGTTCTGGTCAACAACGCTGGCGTGGGAGACGGGCTTGACGCAGTGAGCCCCGAGGACACCCGTCTCGAAGACTGGCGGCGCATCCACCGGATCAATGGCGAAGGAGTGTT
>RFJA01000135.1 GCA_003695065.1 Alphaproteobacteria bacterium | reverse complement strand
GGCAAGCGTTTTGTGGCGTTCGATTCATTTGGTTACGTCGATCTTGGCATGATTCCGCCGGCACTGGTGGAGCGCGTCGAGGTCATTACCGGCGGTGCGTCAGCAGTGTATGGTTCCGACGCCATTGCCGGGGTCGTCAACTTCATCATGAAGAAAGACTTCGAGGGCGTGCATTTCGACGGCCAGTATGGTGTGTCCGAGAAGAGTGATGGTGATACCTACGACTTCAGCACCACCATGGGCTTCAATCTCGACAATGATCGCGGAAACATTGTCGTGAATGCCAGCTACACCGAGAAACAGGCCGTCTGTCAGGGGGCAAGGGAATTTTCGGAATTTTCGCTCGCGTCCGAGGATTTCGGCCCCGGTGGAAGTGCCACCACCCCGCAAGGCACGATTCTCCTCGAAGACTTCTACCAGTTCAACGCCAGTGGCGAACTGGTGCCGCTTTTCGAGCCGTTCAACTTCAATCCCTTCAACCTGCTGCAGGCGCCGCAGAAGAAGTGGACGGCGACGGCGCTTGGCCACTACAGGATCACGGACAGCATCGAAGCCTTTGGCCGGGTCTCATTCGCCAATAACCAGGTGACGACCATCATCGCGCCGACGGGGACGTTCTTTTTCCCGTTCGAGATCAACCTCGACAACCCGTTCCTGACGCCGCAGGCCGCCGCTTTGCTGGGCACGGTCGATGGTGATGACGGTGCGGTGGACGGCCGTTCCACGGTATCGTTCGGGCGTCGTCTGACCGAGCTTGGTACCCGTGACTCGATCTACGAAAACACGGCCTATCAGTTCGTGGGTGGCTTCCGCGGTGATCTCGCGGATGATTACCAGTGGGAGTTGTTCGCGCAATACGGCCACACGTCGCGAACCATCACCTACGCCAACGACGTCAGCTTCAGCCGCGCGCAGCAGGCATTGCTGGCGGTTGATGATGGCTCCGGCAACATTGTCTGTGAGGACCAGTCGGGGGGCTGCGCTCCCGCCAACCTGTTCGGCGAAGGCAACCTGAGCGAGGAAGCCGCGCAGTTTATCCGTCTCGATCTCCAGCAGATCGATGCCACCTCGCAGTTCGTCACCGGCGGCCAGATCACCGGCGATCTGCCGTTTACGGTTCCGTCGGCGGTCAGCCCCGGCGGATTCGCCGTTGGTTACGAATACCGGCGCGAAAGCAGTGAAACCCGGCCGGACGACAATCTGGTGTCGGGCAACAGCATCGGTTTCGGGTCGTCGACTCCGATCGACGCCAAATATGACGTGCTGGAAGGCTTTGCCGAACTGCTGGTGCCGGTGGTCGAGGACGCTCCGTTCGTTCATTCCCTGTCGCTGGAGCTTGGCATTCGCTACGCCGACTACAGCAGCAAAGTGGGCAGCGTCAAAAACAGCTTCACCAACACCAGCTACAAGATGGGGGGTGAATGGGCGCCCGTGGAAAGCCTGCGGTTCCGTGGTCTCTATCAACGCGCGGTGCGGGCGCCGAACATCAACGAAATCGGTCTGCCCAAGACGCCGAGCACCGGCGACGCCAACAATGATTACTGCGCGGGCACCAACCCTGTTGGGGACGCGGCTCTGACCGCGCTGTGCATCGCGACCGGCGTCCCGGCGGGCAATATCGGCAGTGTGGCCGGGCCGATTGCCGGTCAGATCAACAACTTCCTTGGCGGCAACCCCAACCTGCAGCCGGAAAAGTCGGATACCTACACGTTCGGCGCTGTCTTCACGCCGGAAAGTGTTCCGGATCTGACGCTGTCGGTTGATTACTACTCCATCAAGGTCAATGACGCTATCGTCAACGTAACGGAACAGGCGACCCTTGACGCCTGTTATCTCTACGAGCGCGATCCCAACGGGTTCTTCTGTCAGCGCATCGCCCGCAACCCGCTCAACGGAGCGTTGATCGGCGGCACGGAGACCGGGGTTGATGTGTCGAAGGTCAACGCCGGGGCCTACAAGACCCAGGGGATCGATTTCTCCGCCCGTTACGGGTTCGACCTTGGGAACGACTGGGGTTATCTGAATCTGGCAATCCTGGGCACCCGGGTGATCCACAGCTACAAGCAGGACGCGCCGCTGTTCGCGAGAAACGACTGCGCCGGTCTGGTTGGCGATATCTGCGAGCGTCCCGATCCCAAGTGGCGGTGGACCCAGACCACGACCTGGAACTATCGCGACCTGACGCTGCAATTGCGTTGGCAGTACATCGGCAAGTTGACCCACGACTCGATCAAGTTGCAGGGCAACGATCCGGCCAACTTCGTGGTTCCGGTTATTGGTGACCGCCACTACTTTGATCTCAGCGCCAGCTATGAAGTCAACGAACACTTCACGCTTCGCGGCGGGGTCAACAACCTGCTCGACAGCAAGCCTCCGGTGGTTGGCAACGACTATGGTGGCACGGCTGAAAACAGCGGGAACACCTACCCGGCGACTTACGATCCGCTGGGCCGCGCCTTCTTCTTCGGTGCAACGGCCAGGTTCTAAGATCGTCACCAATCGACACGAATTGGGGCGGCCCTCGGGGCCGCCCCTTTTGTGTTGTCTTCGAAACGGCCAATCAGGCGGCAGCACTGCCTGCCGGCACAGCATTGATAAAGGGGACGAACCCCGACAGCCCTTCAACGCGGCGCAACCATTGCCGTACCTGCGCGTAGGGGGCTAGGTCAATACCACCCTTGGGCGCGCTCGCCACGTAGCAGTAGCAGGCCACGTCGGCGATAGTGGGGCGATCCGAGGCGAGCCAATCGCGTCCGGTGAGGTGAGCATCCATGATCTTCAGCAGGGTGTAGGCGCGTTTCAGTGCGTCGTCGTAGTCAGCCTTGACGTAGTCGCCCAGCAGTTTCGTGAGCATGGCAACGCCTGGACCACGGACCACATCGTCGCCCGCAATACCAAGCCACTCGCTGACCGCGGCCCGTTCCACCGGTTCTTTCGGATACCAGCCATCGTCACCGTATTTTTCGGCAAGGTAGACAAGAATGGCAAGGGAATCACGGATCACAAGGCCGTCGTCGGCGAGAACCGGAACCCGGCCCCACGGATTGAGCCCCAAAAACGGGGGCTGTTTGTGTTCGCCCTTGAAGAGATCGATCTCGACTTCCCTGAACGGCAGGCCGAGAAGGGAAAGCATCAGATGGACCCGGTGGCTGTTACCGGAGAAACGGGCGTGATAGAGAGTGATCATGGGAAAGCTCCTGAGTATAATGACAAGCTCACTATAGACAGACCGGTCTGTATATTCAATACTTTCGCTTGGAAGGGGGTATGGGCCGGGGGCGAGACGATTTGGCGACGGGCGGTTGGGCATAGGCCGAGGCGACGGAACTGTTCAACGGTTGCCGAAGCTCTTAATCTGGCTGCCTCTGACTGGATTTGTGGACGATCGAGACCATGGCGAAGAGCAAACGGGATCATTTGGTGGACACGGCGGCGCGGCTTTTCTACAGGGAAGGCTTTCACGCCACCGGTATTGACCGGCTGCTGGCCGAAGCGGGGGTCGCCAAGATGACCCTGTATAACAACTTCGCTTCAAAGGATGAGCTGGTCATCGCGGCCATCGAGCGCGCGGCCCAGTGGCTCATGGAGGGGGTGAGTCAGGCGCTGGAAAAAGCGGGCAGTGATCCGCGCGCGCGAGTGGCAGCGCTTTTCGACTTCTACGACGATCTGTTTCGCAGCGGCCAATTTCATGGCTGTATGTTTGTCAACGCAGCCGGCGAATATGGCTCGCACGCGGGGCCGGTGTACGAAGCGGCAGCCCGGCGCAAGCGCGACTTTCGCGACCTTTGCGTCCGTCTGGTTGGGGAAGCGGGTATCCCGAATGCCGATGGATTGGGGCGCCAGATTTCGCTGCTCCTTGAAGGTGCCATCGTGGCGGCCCAT
>RFJA01000134.1 GCA_003695065.1 Alphaproteobacteria bacterium | reverse complement strand
TCGTCGGTCCTACACTGCCCGCACATGATCCGAGTCGCTAAATCCCTTTGTTTACTGGCTTTTCTCGCCACCACCGCAGTTTCGCAGGCGGCCGTCCAAGTGAAAAAAGTCGGCGATGTCGTCCGCGTGAGCTTCGACGACCAGCTCTTCACCGAATACCATTACAAGAACGTCTCCCGGCCCTTCCTTTACCCGGTCATCGGGCCGACCGGCGAAGGGTTGACCCGCAATTACCCCATGAAGGACGTGCCCGGCGAGGCGCGCGACCATGTCCATCACCGTTCGCTCTATTTCGCCCATGGCGACGTGAACGGGGTCGATTTCTGGGCCGAGACCGTGCATCGCGGCAAGGTTCCGGGGCTGACGGTTCATGACGCCTTTCTCGAACTCAAGAGCGGCGAAGTGGGCGTGATCAAGACCCGTAATCGCCTGATGACCGGCGACCGCAAAAAGCAGGTGGGCACGGAGATTTTCACCATTGAGTTTTCCCGCAAAGACGACCGGCGATATATCGATTTCACCGCCGAAATTGCAGCCACGCACGGGCCGATCGTGATGGGCGACACGAAAGAAGGCACCATGGCCATCCGCCTGGCGTCCACCATGCGCGTGAGGGCCGTGGACAAATCGCCGGGCAAAGGTCAGATCATCACCAGCGCGGGCGTGACCGGCAAGGAAGCCTGGGGCACCCGGGCCGCCTGGGTGGATTACTACGGACCGGTCAAGGGCCAGACGGTGGGCGTCGCCATTTTTGATCATCCCACCAACCTGCGCCACCCCACCTGGTGGCACGTGCGGGACTATGGGCTCTTCGCCGCCAACCCCTTCGGCAAGCGCTACTTCGAGCGGCTGGAGGACAAGACCGCCGGCAACTACACCATTCCCGCCGGCAAGTCGCTAACCCTTCGCTACCGATTCTACCTCCATAAAGGCAAAACCGTGCAGGCTCAAGTCGCCGAAGAATACCGTCACTGGACCCGCTGAATCTCCCGTTCCCCTTATTCACAAAAATGAAAACCAAAAGATTCGATCGTCGTTCGTTCCTCAAGACCGCCGGTTTCGGCGTGAGCACGTTTTACATCGCCAGGACCTCCTGGGCCCAGCAGAGCCCGGGCGACACGCTGCACACCGCGGTGATCGGCGTCAACGGCCGCGGCCGCGCCCACATCGGCTTCACCCTCGCCAACAAACACAAGGGCGCCAAGCTCAGCGCCATCTGCGAGGTGGACGCCAAGGTCATGGACGCCCGCCTCAAGGATCTGGAACGCCGCGGCGAAAAGGTCAAGGCCTACCGCGACATGCGCCGGCTGTTTGAGGACAAGGATATCGACATTGTCACCATCGCTACTCCCAACCACTGGCATTCCCTGGCCGCAATCTGGGCGGTGCAGGCCGGCAAGCACGTTTACGTGGAAAAGCCGGTTTCGCACAACGTCTGGGAGGGTCGCCAGCTCGTCAAAGCCGCGCGCAAATACAAGCGCATGGTGCAGACCGGCACCCAATGCCGCTCCAGCGACGGCATTCGCGAGGCGGTCAAATGGATCCAGGACGGCAACCTCGGCAAGATCGAGATTGCCCGCGGCCTCTGCTACAAGAACCGGCCCAGCATCGGCCACGTCAATGGACCCGTGCCCATTCCCGAATACATTGACTACGACCTGTGGTCCGGCCCCGCCCCGCTCGTGCCCTCCCACCGCAACAACCCCAAGAAGGGCCCCATTCACTACGACTGGCACTGGATCTGGCACTACGGCAACGGCGACCTCGGCAACCAGGGCATTCACCAGATGGACATCGCCCGCTGGTTCCTCGGCGAGCAGGCCCTTTCCCCGCGGGTGTGGAGCCTGGGCGGCCGCGTGGGCTACATCGACGACGGCGAAACGCCCAACACGCAGATCGTCCACCACGGCTACGAAAAAGCGCCGCTCATCTTCGAGGTTCGGGGTCTGCCCAAGAGCAAGAAGGAAGGCGGCCGCCCGTCCTTCCTCGGCGCCAGTGTGGGCGTGATCATTCACTGCGAGGGCGGTTATCTGGTGAACCCGAATTACTCCTCGTGCACCGCCTACGACAAGGACGGCAAGGAAATCCGGAAGTTCAACAGCAAGGTCTCCGGCCACAACGCCCACTTCGCCAACCTGATCGACGCCATTCGCGCGGGCGATCGCCGCATCCTTAACGCCGATATCGAGGAGGGCCATCTCTCCAGCGCCCTGTGCCACACCGGCAACATTTCCTACCGCATCGGCAAGACCGCCACGCCGGACCAGCTGGCCGCCTTTGTCGCCAAAGAACGGGGAGGTCAGGAAACCTACGAGCGCATGCTCAAGCATCTGGCCGACAACGAGGTCAGCCTCAAGGAATACCCCTTGACCCTCGGTCCCGTCCTCAAGATGAACCCGCGCACCGAGCGCTTCATCGGAAACGAGGCCGCCAACGCGCTGCTCACCCGCAAGTATCGCAAGCCCTTCGTCGTGCCGGAAAACGTCTGAGACCGCGCGGCGCAAACGATCACGATAAAAGGCGGGCGGCAGGCCCGCCTTTTATTTTGCCCGCGCGGCGGGAAGGCCCTAGATTGCCGCCACACGCCACAGCCCACCATCCGCTTGCTATGAAGACCACCCCTCGTCGTTCCTTCCTGAAGAAAACCGGATTCGGAGTCAGCGCCTTTTACATCGCCCGGAGTTCCTGGGCTCAGAGCAGCCCCGGCGACACCATCCACACGGCGGTCATCGGCTTCCGGAGTCGCGGCCGCGGCCACATCAGCGCCATCACCGGCCTCAAGCACAAAGGGGTGGCCCTCAGCGCGCTGTGCGACGTGGATTCCAAGGTCCTGGCCGGCGGAGTCGCCAACCTTGAGAAAAAGGACATCAAGGTGAAAAGTTACACCGACCTGCGCCGGGTGTTTGAGGACAAGGACATTGACGCCGTCACCATCGCCACGCCCAACCACTGGCACGCCCTGGCGGCCATCTGGGCCTGTCAGGCCGGCAAGGATGTGTACGTCGAAAAGCCCGTTTCCCACAACGTCTGGGAAGGCCGGCAGATCGTCAAAGCCGCCCGCAAATACAAGCGCATGGTGCAGACCGGCACGCAGAACCGCAGCCGCCTGGCCGTGCGGCAAGCCGTCAACTGGATCCGCGATGGCAAGCTCGGCCCCATCAGGATCGTTCGCGGGCTCTGCTACAAGCTGCGCGACAGCATCGGTTTGACCGACGGCCCCCACCCGGTTCCGCCCAATATCAATTATGACCTCTGGTGCGGCCCTGCGCCACTGACGCCGCCCCGGCGCAATTCCAAGCGCTACGGCCCCGTGCATTACGACTGGCACTGGTTCTGGGACTACGGCAACGGCGACCTCGGCAACCAGGGCATTCACCAGATGGACATCGCCCGCTGGTTCCTCGGCGAGAACGCCCTTTCGCCCCGCGTGTGGAGCATTGGCGGACGGGTCGGTTATCGGGACGACGCCGAGACGCCCAACACGCAGATTGTGTATCACGGTTACGAGAAAGCCCCGCTGATCTTCGAGGTGCGGGGCCTGCCTCGCGCCGCCAAGCAACGCGGCACCTCCCTCTACATGGGCACCAACGTCGGCGTCATCGTCCACTGCGAGGGCGGCCACCTGATCGTCTCCAACAGCGCCACCGTCCGCGCCTACGACACCCGCGGCAAGGAGATCAAGCAGTTCACCGGCGGCGGCGATCATTTCGAAAACTTTTTCCACGCCTGCCGCACCCGCCGGCACGAAGACCTCAATGCGGACATTCTCGAGGGGCATCTTTCCAGCGCCCTCTGCCACACCGGCAACATCTCCTATCGCCTCGGCCAGCCGGCCGACCGCGAGGCGCTGGTGGCCGCCGTCGAAAATGACCTCGGCGGCAGGGACGCGCTGGACCGGATGTTGCAGCACCTGGCCGCCAACCGGGTGAGTCTCGAGGAGTATCCCCTCACGCTCGGCCCCAACCTGAAAATGGATCCGCGGACCGAGCGCTTCCCCGGCAACGAAGCCGCCAACGCGCTGCTCACCCGCAAGTATCGCAAGCCCTTCGTAGTGCCTGAAGAAGTCTGAACAGCCTCTCGGCTCCTTGCGGCAGATTCAATGTCGAGCCGGCCCAGGGGGAGGCACTGAAGATTTTTTCAGATCCGGCCTTCGTCCGCGTCGATGTAATCGACGAAGCACTGAATGTCGTCGCGGTCGGCCATGCCTGATTCCTCCTTGCGCTGCTGCAGCTTGGCGCGCAGTTCATCGCCTTCCCGGCCGTAGTTGATCACGTGTTCCCTGAACTGCTCCTTGTCGCGCACGGAGACCTTTACGTTCCGGATCACCCAGTCGCAGACCTGCCCGTCGCAGACCGATTCGCTGACCACTTCCACCAGCTTATCTCCTTCCACCCCAGCGACTTCCAGCCACTTGGCGTCAAAGCCCTTCTTCAAAAAGTTTTCCTGGTAATCCTCGGCC
>RFJA01000133.1 GCA_003695065.1 Alphaproteobacteria bacterium | reverse complement strand
TTTGCCCGGTGTGGTTTATTTTTGACCCTGCCTGTGCCATATGAGTTGGGCGCTCAACGCGTCCCACCCCGTGAACCGAAGCCCGCGTGGTGGAATTGGTAGACACAAGGGACTTAAAATCCCTCGGCCGATAAGGCCGTGCCGGTTCGAGTCCGGCCGCGGGCACCAGGTTTCTCCCGTTAACCCGAAATTATTCTGTGTTTTGTCACAGTTTTTCCCCTTGGCGCGTCTTGTCAGAGGAACTGTGGACACACGAGCACGGACAAAAAGGGGTAAGCGCGCATGGGACAGGCTATCAGATTCCGCAAGCGCCGGGACCGACCGAAGCGCGAACGGGCGCCGTTCCGTATAGCGTCACTGGTTGTGGCGGCCATAATCGTTCTGGGTTCCAGGGATTTCCTGGCGGCCAATCTTGGCGATCCAGTCCGGGCAGTCACCACAATCAGATTTACCCCTTGCACGACTGGCCACCGCTACAACTGTGTCGTGGATGGCGACACGTTCTGGTTTCAGGGCGAAAAAATCCGTATTGCGGACATCAACACACCGGAAACCCATCGCCCCGCATGCACGCGGGAAAAGGCGTTGGGGGAGCGAGCCACGCGTCGCCTTCTATCGCTTCTCAATGACGGGCCATTCAAGCTCGAACATACGGGAGATCGCGACACGGATTTCTTCGGTCGGAAGCTGCGTGTGGTCACGCGCAATGGTCGTTCGCTGGGCCAGGTGTTGATTGCGGAAGGTCTCGCCCGGCCCTGGGTTGGGCGGCGTCACTCCTGGTGCACGTAAACACCCTGAAACCGGACGATCAATGGTTTGTCTCCGACGATCTGACCTGTATGCTGGTCAGGCTAGGGGAGGCGCGCACATGGAACAAATTCTGCCGCTTTTGCTGATCATGGCCGGGGCCGGTGCGGTGGCCGGTTTTCTGGCTGGCCTTCTGGGCATCGGGGGTGGCATTGTCATGGTGCCCGCCCTTTATTTCGCGTTTGAAGCCTTCGGCGTGACCAGCGCATGGCACATGCATATGGCGGTAGGAACATCGCTCGCGATCATCATTCCAACCGCAATCTCATCCGCCCGAAGTCACTACCGCCGCGATGCAATCGATCTCGTGATCATCAGACGATGGGCACCGTGGCTGGTGGTGAGCGCTTTTCTTGGCGGCGGATTGGCGGGCGAGCTGTCCAGTCGGACACTGACCCTGTTCTTCGCGATTATGGCGTTCCTTATGGGGGTGAAACTGGTGCTGCCGTTAGAGGACAAACCACTCACCCGGGACGTGCCGGGCACTTTGGGCTCGGCGGTTGTGGCGTTCTTTATTGGCGGCGCGTCAAGCCTGATGGGCATCGGAGGAGCGACCTTTTCGGTGCCGGCCATGACGCTGTTCAACGTGCCGATTCACCGGGCGGTCGGAACCGCATCGCTGATCGGGCTCCTGATCGCGCTGCCGGCGACCATGGGCTATCTCATGGAAGGAGCAGGGATTCCTGGACGCCCCCCTTACTCCTTCGGATTCGTCAATCTGGCGGCGGTGGCCGTGGTGGCGCCAATCGCCGCGCTCATGGCGCCCTTGGGGGTGCGCACCGCCCATGCGCTGTCCCGGCGCAGGCTCAGCGTCATTTTCGGCGTCTTCCTGATCGCGACGGCGATTCGGCTGGCACTGGATGCGTTTTAGGCCTTACCCCCGTCCTTATTCTTGCCCATGGCCAGGTCCTTGCCTTTTTCATAGGGCCATTCGGGCGTCTCCACCGCCGCATCGTCGCTCGGTGCCATGGGCTGCTCCGTAAAACTCGTAATGCCCGGGGTCAGCTCCTTGCGGTCATGTTTCACCTCAACCGGACTCAAGCTATAGAGCGCAATCAATTCCGCAATGGACAAAAGCGCGTGCTGGTGGATGCGTTCATAGCCATGGGACGCGTCGATTCCGAATGTGATCAGAGCCGTGCGGATATCGTTTCCGGCTTCGAGGGCCGAAGCGCTGTCGCAACGATAGTGGCGGAATATATCGCGCTGATGGACGATCCCATTGGTCGCGCAAAGATCGATCAGCTTCTTGGTCAGATGATAATCGAACGGGCCGGAGGAATCGGCCATGGCGATGGTAACGCCGAATTCCCGACTGTTCTGGCCCGGCGCCGTGGTACCATTGTCGATGGTAACCATGGCGGCAATGTCACCATGCAGAACCGATGACGCCCCGACGCCCACTTCCTCGGCAATGGAAAACAGGAAATAGGTATCAACGGCCGGCGTCCGGCCAGAATCCAGAATCGCCTTGAGAGCGGCAAACATGGCCGCCACCCCGGCCTTGTCGTCGAGATGACGAGATACGATGTAGCCGTTTTCCATGAACTCGGGCTGGGGATCGATGGCGACGAAGTCACCGATTCCGAAGCCATGATCCGCCAGACTTTGCCGGGAATATATCTCCGCATCGATCCGGAGTTCCACCTGGCTCCAGCTCACTGGTTGTTCGTCGATTTCCGGCCCGTAGGTATGACCCGAGGCTTTCAGGGGCAAAATTGTGCCGCGATAGGTGCCGCCATAGGTGAAGATGGTGCACCGCGCGCCCTCGGCAAATCGGGCCGACCAGTGGCCGACCGGGACCAGTTCAAGCCGTCCGTTGTCTTTCAGGTCCTTGACCTGGGCGCCCAGGGTATCGAGATGGGAAATCAGGGCCCGCGCCGGATGGCGGTGGCGCCCGGGAACCACGGCACGGATGGCGCCACGTCGCGTCAGTTCGTAGTTGACGCCCAGGCGATCGAGCTCGCGCGCACAAAACCGGACGATCTGGTCGGTAAACCCGGTAGGGCTGGGGATCTC
The DNA here is from genome assembly GCA_003695065.1 of Alphaproteobacteria bacterium. GTDB lineage: Bacteria > Pseudomonadota > Alphaproteobacteria > Sphingomonadales > Govanellaceae > J090. The sequence goes on along the minus strand of RFJA01000133.1, from coordinate 5,595 downwards.
CAGGAGTTCCTGAAGAAAGCCCAGAAGATAGTTTCTGTCGATGGGTGGCTTGTGAGGCATTTTGTCGCGGCTTGCGTCCATTTAGGACCCTCCGGTGTCGTTGGGAATGGAATGGGGAAATAGCAGGTCTATGAACCGCTCGGCGGTGGGCTGCGGCTCGTGGTTGGCAAGACCCGGACGTTCGTTGGCCTCAATGATCACGTAGTCGGGCCGGTTCGCGGCCTCGACGATGAAGTCGAGACCAACGACCGGGATATCGAGAGCCTTGGAGGCCCGGACCGCGGCGTCCACAAGCGTTGGATGCAGATCGTCCGTCACATCATGAATCGTCCCACCGGTGTGCAGGTTGGCGGCGCGGCGTACCACCAGAATCTCGTTTTCCGGCAGGACATCGTCCATACCATAGCCCGCTTCCGCGACACACCGCTCTGTTTCTTCATCAAGGGGAATGGTGGATTCGCCCTGGGTCGCAGCTTCGCGCCGCCGGCTTTGTTTTTCGATGAGCCGGCCAACGGTCATCCGGCCGTCGCCCACAATCTGGGGCGGGCGGCGCACGGCGCCCGCCACCACCTTGTGATTGATCACAATGATTCTGAGGTCTTCGCCTTCCACAAACTGTTCGAGCAAGACAGTCGGATGGAACCGCCGGGCTTCGGCGATCGCATGTTCCAGTGCTTTCTCCGAGCGGATATCCACCGATATACCGCGGCCCTGTTCCCCTTCGGCCGGTTTTACCACGATTCTTTCGTATTGCTTGAGAAAGTCGGCGTTGCCTTCGGGGTTCGAGGCTGTGACCTGCGCCGGAACCATCAAGCCCTCTGCACCCAACAGGCGTCGGGTCACGGCCTTGTCGGCGCACCGGCTCATGGCGATGGCGGTGGTCAATTCGGACAGAGACTCCCGGCAAACAATGGAGCGCCCGCCAAAGGTGAGACGAAAGTACCCTGCAGCGGCGTCCAGGACCTCCACCGCAATGCCGCGGCGGCGGGCCTCGTTCACGATGATCAGGGCATAGGGGTTCAGTTTGGTTTCAAAAGACGGGCCGGCGAACAGTTTCTCGTTGATCGCGCTTTTGTTTTTGAGTGCAAAGAACGGGACCCGTTCGAACCCGAGTTTCTCATAGAGGGCGATGGCCTGGTCATTGTCATGCATCACGGATAGATCCATGAACATGCAGCCCCGGGCCTGGAAATGCTCGGCCAGCCGACGCACAAGCGCTTCCCCAATTCCGGGATTGGCTGCCTGGGGATCGACCGCCAGACACCATAGCGATGACCCGCGCTCCGGGTCGTTAAAGGCGCGGATATGGTCTACCCCGGTGACGGTGCCAACGATTTCTCCGCTGTTCTCGTCCTCGGCCACAAAATAGGTGAGAACCCGGTTGTCCCGGTTTTTCCAGAAGAAATCGACATCCACCGGTACCATATGGCGGGCGGCATAAATTCGATTGACCGCCTCGGCATCGGTCTCGGAACACAGCCGGCGGATGAAGAAGCCGCGAAACTGCTTGCGGCTGGGCCGATAGGTGGTCAGGTCGAGCCTGTAGGTGTGGGACGGGTCGAGAAACAACCGTTGAGGCGCCTTGGACAATGCCACGTGAGGTTCATGCAGATAGAAGGCGATGTCACGCTGGTTGGGTTTTTCCTTCAATAGTTCGCCAACCAGGTCGTCCAGATCGGCGAAGGTCTGGGCAAAAAACAGGCGACCCCATCCACATTCCACCGACACGTCTCTGGCCGGAGGCGCGGACTTGCCCTCTCTGGCCGCCAGCGCAGCGCCGGCTGACGGTTTCAGCGAGCGCGCCCGCAGCTTGGTCAAGCGGTGTCGGGGCGGACGGTTTGCCGTTCCGGTCTGCTGGTCCTTCTGACTGCTCATGATCCACGCTCTTCAGTCGGAAAGTTGGCGTTCTTCACCCTAGGTTGCTCCCATTATACCCCATGGGTCTGCAGCCACAGTTCAAGCAGTGCCACCTGCCACAGCTTGGAGCCTCTGAGCGGCGTAATATGACTCTCGGGCTCGGCGAGCAGCCGATCCACATAGGCGCGGTTGAACAGGCCGCGGTTGCGCGCCGGCTGGGCATCGAGAACATCGCGGACGAGGTCAAGGTACGGCCCCTGCAAATATTTGAGCGCGGGCACCGGAAAGTATCCCTTCGGGCGGTCGATGACCGCCGCTGGAATAACGGACCGGGCCGCCTCCTTGAGCACCCATTTGCCGCCATCGCGTATCTTGAATTCGGCCGGAATACGGGCTGCGAGTTCCACAACGTCGTGGTCGAGGAAGGGGACTCGTGCTTCCAGCCCCCAGGCCATGGTCATGTTGTCCACCCGTTTGACCGGATCGTCCACGAGCATGACCTGGGTGTCGATTCTGAGCGCCTTGTCGACTGCGCGCTCGGCTCCGGGGCGGGCGAAATGGCGGGCCACAAAGTCCCGGCTTGCGTCACCATTGAGATAGTCGGGAGAGAGAACCTCCGCCATTTCTCTGTGATCCCGGTCAAAGAACACGCGGGCGTAAGTCTCTACCGGGTCGTCGGCCTCCATCATCGGTGGGTACCAGTGATATCCACCAAAGATTTCATCGGCCCCCTGACCGCTCTGGACCACCTTGACCTGTTTGGACACCTCTTCCGACAACAAATAAAAGCCAATGGCGTCATGGCTGACCATCGGCTCCGCCATGGCCGCAACGCACCGCGGCAGGTTGGGGAGCGCCCGACCAGAGTCGATGAAGATCTTGTGATGCTCGGTCCCGAACTCTTTGGCGACGATATCCGAATACTCGAATTCGTCACCCTTTTCGTTCCCTACTGTTTCGAACCCGATGGAAAAGGTTTTCAGTCCGTGCTGGCCGGCTTCCGCAAGCAGACCAACGACGAGCGAGCTGTCAATCCCCCCCGAGAGCAGGACGCCGACCGGAACATCGGCCACCAGTCGGCGTTCGACCGCCAGCTTCATGGTGTCGTGAACCTGCTGCTGCCAGTCTTCGGCGGTATAGCCGCGCTCGTCCTCCCGCGGCCCAAAGGTCAGGTCCCAGTAGCAATGCTCCTGACGGCCGCCATCCGGATCAATGGTCAACACTGTTGCCGGCGACAATTTGCGCACACCGTTGAGAATGGTTCGGGGCGGCGGTACCACCGCGTGAAAGGTCATGTAGTGGTGGAGTGCGGTGCGGTCTATGGAGCGATCAAGGTCCGGAATTTCGAGGAGCGCCGTCAGCGATGAGGCAAACCGGATGACGTTCCTGTCTTCCGCCAGATAAAGCGGCTTGATCCCGAGGCGGTCGCGTCCAAACACCACCTTGCCGCTGTCGCGTTCCACGATGCAAAAGGCAAACATGCCATAGAGCCGCTTGACAAAATCAGGCCCCCAGGCGTGGTAGGCCTTGAGAATGACTTCCGTGTCACCATGGGAAAAAAAACGGTAGCCCTTGGCCTTCAATTCCTCGCGCAGTGCCGGGTAATTGTAGATACAGCCGTTGAATACGATGGCGAGGCCCAGTTCCGGATCGATCATGGGTTGCTGTGCTGCGTCACTGAGGTCGATGATCTTGAGCCGTCGGTGGCCTAGGGCAATCCGCCCTTGCGCGTACAGCCCTGACGCGTCCGGACCACGGGCGGTCATGGTTTCAGTCATTCGGGCGACAAGCGCCCGGTCCGCAAGGCCCTGGTCCAGTCTGATCTCTCCGGCTATGCCACACATGGGTCTGGTTCTGTCTCCTTTCTGATCACGGTTCAGACGAAAGCGCGGGCGGCAATCGCACGCGCGGTTTGTGAACGAAATTCTGGATTTAGGGTCCGGACCCTAGGCAGAGGCGGGCAGGGCACAGCACGCTGCATTCCGGGGGCAGCAATTAAAGTGGCTGGAAATGTCGGTCGGTAAACGATACCGCGCCCGTTCTTTTGATGAACTTCGGTCTTGCCCTATAACCTAGTGGCCGAATGAGACTTGTCAAGGAAACCACCCAGGAGGCTGGCTATCCATGCGTTTCCGGCCTGTTGGAGGTCAGCGGAAGCGGTTTCCCGTTGCTGTCGATGTGAACATAGACAAATGTGCCTTCCGTGACCATGACCTCGGCGTCTGCACCGCGACGCATCGCCGCGACCTCGATATGCACGGTAATGGAAGTTCGCCCGGTCCCGACCACATCGGCATAAACGCTGACCCAGTCGGTCAGCAGGACGGGGCGATGGAAAGTCATGGCCTCGATGGCCACGGTGGCCACGGCTCCGCCACCGGTTTCGCGGATCGCGGCGATTCCCCCGGCGATATCCATTTGGGAAAGGATCCATCCGCCAAAAATATGACCGTTCAAGTTGATATCCGAAGGGCGCGGCGTGGTCCGAATGACCGGATCGCGGATCGGCGCTGGCATAGAAAAACCTTTCTTAACGTCACCTTGAGGACTACAGCCTGCGACCATACCACAGGATCGGACCAAAAATGTCCAGAGAGGCCGGATCGCAATCAACCCAACCGCTGTACAAGCTGTTGTCGCAGCTCACGATCACGCCTCGATTGTCCGGGCGAACCAGCAGGCGTTTAGGCACGATCTTGTCATCGACGGAAAGTGCATAGAGCCCGTCTTGCAGGACAGACTCTTCCTCCACCCCAACCAACATCAGATCGCCATTCTGGAGCGTGGGCGCCATGGCATCGCCGGTGACCTCAACCAGGACCAATCTGCTGTACCGTCTGCCGCGGGTTAGTCGGGCCAAAAGATTCTCGCTGAAGCCGAGCACCTCGGCCCGGGCTTGTGGGCGCGTCGCTTTGGTCCTTTCAACGGAAAGCGGGACCAGCCCATCCCCGGAGGGCAAGCCGGAGTGACCGCTCTCGCCCGGTGGCGGCGCAGCGTACGAACCGCCGTCGGCCGGCTCCCCGACAAAGAGCAGGCCTGGCGAAATTCCGAAGTGATTTGCGATGAGCCGGCGATCCTCTTCGCGCAGGGTTCGAGGGGTTTTGCGCTTGATATATTGCTGCATGTAGGCGTGGTTTCTACCCAGCAGCGCGGATACCGAGGCGTAATTATCGGTTTTGCTGTTGCGGATGAGAGTGTCTATTCGACGCCGGATCGTATCGTGAGTTGCCCCTCTGTCGTCACGACCGCGATTGCGTGTGTGATCTGTCTGTTTTGCCATTGCCCAGAGTGCCCGTTGCTCAGCCCATCGGACCAACGTAGGAAAGTTACGATAATTTGTTTAAGATTATCTTATTATATTTGTCCGTGGTTTATCCGTGTCGATGTTCTCTCCATTATCTGTACCAACTATTAAGGGAAGTGATTGGGGGACGGAACAACGAACATGATATATCTCCGGTGAAACCAGGTCAAACAATCACCCCCTTTGCAAGCCGCGTTAGACCTGTACTCGCGCCAAATCTGTCGGTGCGGTGATGTGGTCACTTTTGGACGGCGAATTTTTGGCTGAAAATCGCGAGGATTCTTGCGACGACACGATGCCACCCTCGGGCGTCCGGCACGCGTTTGGGAGGGCAGGATTTTAAAGATACCGGGCGGTCATTGGCGGAAAGCTTCGGGGTTCTTGCGGCACGTCCCACGTTTTGATAGGATTAGGAATAGGATACCTCCTATAAA
>RFJA01000132.1 GCA_003695065.1 Alphaproteobacteria bacterium | reverse complement strand
CGCATGCGCTCGCCAATGGCCGGCCAGGAGAAGCTGCGCTTCATCCATTCGTAGCCACGTTGGCCCATTTCGCTGAGTTCGTTCGTTGGTCGCTGCATGGCGTCGCGCAAGGTGGCCAGCAGACCTTCGTCGCTGAGCTCAAATCACCAACCGCAGCGTTCATTCTGCAAGCCGGACCAAGGGGCGCCCGTGGAAACCACCGCCGGCACGCCATGAGCCAGGGCCTCGGCGACCGCGATGCCAAAATTTTCGTTGTGGGTCGGCAATACAAACAGATCCGTTTCACGAAAGACCTGTTCTTTCTTCGCCCCGGTTACTTCGCCCAGGAACGTCACTCTTTGCAATCCAAGCTCCGCAACCAGGGACTTCATCTCCCCGGCAAATTCATGCTGATCGGGTCCGGCGATGTTCATCTGCCACTCCGGAAATTCGCCCTCAAGCCGCTTCCAGGCTCGCAGCAATTGATCGATGCCCTTCTTCGGATGAATCCGTGAGAGGAACAACAACTTACGTTCACCGGAATCGTCTTTGCCGCTCGGCGGCGCGGGACAATCCAAACCGTTGGGAATGATCGCCACCGGATTGGTCAGGCCCAGGCGGCGGCATTCGTTCAGCTCCTCCTCGGCCGTGGCGTGGAGACAGTGCGCCTCGCGCAGGGCCCGATGCTGTCCCCACCAGCCGATCAACTTCTTGCGCCAACGCGCGCGGTTGAGCGCCCACTCGGAGAGCGTGCCCCGCGGTGAGATGACCAACCGACAATTCGTGCCGGCCACCGCGAGGGCCGGATAGACATTGGGCATCATCCAGAGACTGTTGGTGTGGATCACGTCCACTCGTCGGGCCGCTTCGGCCAGCGCGGCTTTCATCTGCGGCGAAACAGACTTCCCGGTCCGCTCGGGAACGCTGTCAGACGTTCGAAGGTCTTTCGTTCCGGTCGCGGTTCCAGAACATACAAATCAACTTCGGCCCCCGCATCACTCAGCGCCCGGGACAAGCCTGGCACAGAATGGGAAGGCCCGCTCGATTCATCGGCAATTCGCGGAACAACCTGAATGATTCGCATGTCGCGCGCCTAAGTGGTTTGACGGGCCAACGAGGACACGGGTGCGGGCCGCGCAACGAGGCGGTGATCCCGCATGCGATCCAGTTGAGTCAACGCATAGACGAGAACGAGCGCGTTCGGCGCCGTCCCAACGATCAGGTTCGCCTCAAAGACTCCGTACAGCAGCATGCCCAATGCCGCAATGCCGAAAAAGAGGCGGTACATCGCCAACGACGGATCATCCACCCGCCGAAGATCCAAAGCCCCGATGGCCAGTTTGAGGGAGGGAACCAGGAACCACAACAACAGGACGAGACCAACGATTCCCATCTCCATCACGATCTGCAGATAGGACGATTGCAGCAAAACCCATTTGCCACCGCGATTGAGCCAGCCATGACCAAACATCGGCGCTTCTTTGATTTTTCTGCCGGCAGCGCGCCACACCGAGGAGCGCGTATTCTTGGTGAATTCCACCTGCAACCTGAGCCCCTCTTCCTTCTTTGCCTCGTCTTGGGCCCAGGCTGCTTTATCTGAGGCAGATACATTGCCCACCACCCCGAAAGCTATCAATGGAACTATAATCGCAATTGCCGCGATCCCGATACTAATCGCAAAACGAATCATTCCAGCCTGCGACTTGAGGACGACACATCCAATGATCACGGCCACCGCGCCGACCAAAAGCAGAAAGCCGCTGCGACTGCCGGACAGTACAATTACACTGCACATGAATAGAAAACTGGCGCCGGACAGCAACCGGCCGCGCCTGACAACGCAGTATCGAAACAGGGCGAGCACGGCAAAGATGGTTGCCGACTGGCTGAGCAGATTGGGATTAATCCCGGCAACAATCAAACGTCCCTTCTGGATCTCCCCGTAGCCAGACACGCAGCCCGCGTAGATTCCACCAGCAAACCAGATTCCCACAAACACCGACACCTTCAACAAATAGTCAATATCCGCCTTGGTCTTGAGACGGTTTCCAAGCGAGATTCCGATGACGCAACACAGGAAAAACAAGCCCTTGTAGAGCAGACCGCGCACCGGAGGATCGCTCCACACCGCCGCCAGCGTGAACAGGGCACCCAGCACAAAAAAACGATACGCCGTATGTCGGGTGGAAGGAATTCGAAACGCCCCCAGAGTGAGAAAGGCAAGGAGAAGCGTCAGAGCAACCCGCGCGTATTTGAACAATGAGACGTCAACCGGCAGCTGATTCGCCATCGAAAGCGGGGTCAATACAAACATCAACCCGATCAACCAACACAATGTGCGATTGACCATTGGAACACGTGGTCGTCGGTTTCGCAACTGTCGATCCGATTGCTCTTGGACCATTGCTACAGCCGGCGACCTGAGTGATTCAGCTATGGACATGAGAGTGAGAAAGGCCAGGAGAAGCGTCAGAACAATCCGCGGGTATTTGAGCAATAAGACGTCAACCGGAAGCTGATTCGCCATCAAAAGCGGGCTGCATACCAACATCAACCCGATCAACCAATACAACGTGCGGGTGACAATAGGAACCCCTTGCCTCCGTTTCCATACTTGACGCCGCGACTGGCCTTGGACTCTCGCTACAGCCTCCGACCTGAGTGAATCGGCAAAGGACATGAATTTGTGTCTGTGGTTGTCATTCGCGAATTCGTTCGCGCGTCCAATTGCACAGCCGTTCCGCCAATTCTTCAAACGTCCAGTCGATCGGGAGATTGCGATCAACTCCGGGCTGCACTCTCTTCCCGCATGCATCCGTTAACGCTGACGCCAGAGCGTCCACATTTCCAAACTCGAACACCCGCGCACGATCTCGCACATCCGCGTGGCATCCGACCCGATTCGAGATCAACACCTGCAGTCCCGCCGCCAACGCTTCCAACACGACAACCCCCCAGGTTTCATGGGAGGGCAGCACGAAAATGTCGGCCAGGGCGTAAATGGAATCGATTTTCTCCGGTTCCAGAAAACCGGCAAACCGAATCCGGCCAGCGCAGCCACTCGCGCGTGCCTGCTCCTCCAGCGCCCGGCGTTCG
>RFJA01000010.1 GCA_003695065.1 Alphaproteobacteria bacterium | reverse complement strand
GACTGGTCGACCCTGAAAGCCTGGCGAGGTGACAATAAGACCCTTGCAGGAGTGCCGCGGATTTTGTAACAAGCGGCAAGCCAGTTTTGCGGTCGTGGCGGAATTGGTAGACGCGCAGCGTTGAGGTCGCTGTGGGCGATGAGCCCGTGGAAGTTCGAGTCTTCTCGACCGCACCATTATTTCGAGTCTGAAAAACCGCAGCCTTCGGGTTTGCGGTTTTTTCTTTTTCGTCGGGGGCTTGACGGGCACGCTGCGGCCCGTCAAAACGACAGGTGGGCTTGCTCACGCTAAAGGAAAACGGACCCCATGGCGGCGGATGTGGAAGACCTGAAAGAACCGGATGTCACGGACGAAGCCGCCGAAGGCCCGGTCGATGCCTATCGTCTTCATCCATCGTTCATTCGCGAAGTCACCGACGCGCTTGCCGCAGACGATGCGGAAAGGGTGCGCAGCCTTTTGCGCAGTCTCCACGAAGCCGATATCGCTGACTTGCTCGAGCTTCTCAAGGGGGAGGAGCGGCGCAAGCTTATTTCGGCACTCGGTACCGAATTCAATCCGGAAATCCTGAGCGAGCTTGACGAAACGGTTCGCGACGAGATCATCGATACGCTTCGGGCCGAGGATCTGGCAGCGGCCGTGGCGCAACTGGAAACCGATGACGCGCTCTATGTGCTTGAGGACCTCGACGAGGAGCGCCGCGCCGAGGTCCTGAGCAACATACCGTTGCAGGATCGTGCCGCCCTTGAGGAGGGGTTCAGTTACGAGGAGGAAAGTGCCGGTCGCCTGATGCGGCGCGAGCTGATTGCCGTGCCGCAGTTCTGGTCGGTCGGGCAGACCATCGACTACCTGCGCGAAAGCGAGGACCTGCCCGAAGACTTTCACGAGATTTTCGTGGTGGACCCGCGTTTCCATCCCATCGGCGTGGTGCCGCTTTCGCGGCTGATGCGGGCCAAGCGCCATGTCCTGATTCGCGACATCATGGAGGAGGAACAACGCCTCATTCCCGTGGACATGGATCAGGAAGAGGTGGCGTTCATCTTCAAACAATACAACCTGACCTCGGCCGCCGTTGTCGATGCTCAGGGGCGCATGGTCGGGGTGATTACCATCGACGATGTGGTCGATGTGATTCAGGAAGAGGCGGACGAGGATATCCTGCGGCTGGCTGGCGTGCAGGACGGTGACCTGAATGAATCGCTGACCTCGGTGACCCGCACGCGCTTCATATGGTTGCTGGTCAACCTGGGCACTGCCGTCCTCGCCTCCGTGGTCATTTCATGGTTTGACGCGACCCTGGAACAGATGGTCGCGCTGGCGATTCTCATGCCAATCGTGGCTTCGATGGGGGGAAACGCCGGCACCCAGACCATGACAGTGGCGGTTCGCGCGCTGGCGATGCGCGAACTCACAGCGACCAACGCATTGCGTGTAATCAACAAGGAAGTCGTCATCAGTCTGATCAACGGGGTGCTGCTTGCCGTGATCATCGGTGCGCTGGCGGCAGCGTGGTTCTCAAGTGTGATGCTCGGTCTCGTGCTGGCGGTGGCCATGGTGGTCAACATGCTGGTCGCGGGTCTGTCCGGCGTGCTGATTCCGATCACGCTGCAGCGCCTCGGGGTTGATCCGGCGGTTGCAAGCAGCGTGTTTGTCACCACGGTCACGGATGTGGTTGGATTCTTTGCCTTTCTCGGCCTTGCGGCGGTGATTATGCTGTAGCCGGGTCACCGCCTGAAGGTGCGAAAACAGTCAGGTTGCCAATGTTCAGCAATCCCATTCTTCTCATCGATGACGAGCCTGTTATTCGGGACCTCTACGCACGCATGTTGGAGGGGCGCGGATACAAGGTGGTGACCGTCGGGAGTGCGGAAGACGCGCTTGACGTGGTTCATGCCGATCTGCCGGCGCTGATTATCTCGGACGTTCTGATGCCCGGCATCAGCGGTCACGAGCTTTGCGCCAAGCTGTCGCGGGCTGACGAGAAAAGAATGCCGTTCATTTTCCTGACGGCGAACGATGACTACAAGACCGTGCGGGACGGCCTGACGGCTGGCGGCGATGATTTTCTGGTCAAGGGAATGGACGTGGCGGCGATTGCCGAGCGCGTCCGGTTCTGGCTTGCGACCCTGTTCAACAGCCTGCCGACCGCGCCACGCGCCCGGGCCATTGCGCTGTGCGAGGCGGAGCTTGAGGGTCCGAACGCGACCTCCGCCAAGCCGATAACCAGCCTGGGCGGCATGCGTGAGGATCTGCGCACCCAAGCCATTACCCTCGTCCGGAGCAGTCTGGAGCACGCAGGGGCCGACTATCTCGCCCGGGACGACGTTCCCCTCTCGTTTCTTGGCTATATTGCCGGCGTGCTTGATGTCCTGACTGCAGACGACCTGTCTTCGCTGATGCGGTATTGCGACTACTATGACGCAGTGCTGACGGATTTGTCTCCTGATTGGGCGGCGCGCGCCCGGCCTCTGTTCGCGACGTTCGAAGATGTCGCCCGTGGCGAGTTGTTCCGAACAGCCCGCCGCAAGGGACAGCAGGACGCGCGGCGCAGCGACGCCTCTTTGGGACACCGAGAGAGGCGATGAGCCTGCATCTGATTCGCGTTGCGGCAGGCATTCAAAGCATAGAGGAATTGGCAGATCTTCAGGCGCGGCGGATGCGGGCCGCGGGGAGCGACGACGTCGCTGTTCTCACCGGGATCGCGCCGCGGCGCATCGAGGAGATTCTGGACGGGGGATCGCTTTACTGGATCATCAAGGGCGCTGTGCAGGCGCGTCAGAAGGTGGTTGGCATAGACCGTCTCGACGACAGACCCCACGGCAAGGGATGCCGGTTTCGCCTGGCGCCGGAAATCATTCTGACCGAGATTCGCCACCGCCGCTCCCACCAGGGTTGGCGCTATCTGAAGCCCGAAGATGCGCCCCCGGACAGGGATGGCCGACTGGATGGCGCGGACGGCCTGCCGGCGAAGCTTGCCGCCGAACTCAGGGAACTGGCGCTGGTCTGATGCTTATCGCCTGGGCGGTGTAACGGCCATGTTGTCAATCAGCCGGGTTTGGCCAACCCGGACAGCCGCGAGAACGCGGGCTGGGGCCGTCAGTCGGGTAACCGGGCGCAATGTTTCGGCATCCCGCAGTTCCAGATACTCTACCTGTGTGATACCTGCTTCCTGCAGGGCCGCACGCCCTTGCCGGAGCACCGCGTCAATATCATCCTGGCCAGCCTCCAGGACCTCGACCATGCGAGTTAAGGTTCGCGGCAGGGCGAGCGCAATTTCGCGTTCTGGCGCCGACAGGTAGGCATTGCGGCTTGACATGGCGAGCCCATCGGCATCCCGGACCGTCGGACCCGGCAAGATCCTGGTCGGAATATCCAGGTCCTGTACCAGGCGTTTGAGGGTCAGGTACTGTTGATAGTCTTTCTCGCCGAAGACGGCCACATCCGCTTGGGCCTGCAGCAGCAGTTTGGTTACCACCGTTGCTACCCCGTCGAAATGCCCGGGCCGCGATGCTCCGCACAATCCCTCGGTCACACCGGCAACCGAGACCGTGGTGGAAAACCCCTCGGGATACATTTCGGCGACGCTCGGCGCGTACAGAAGATCAGTCCCCACCGTTGCCAGTTTTGCGCGGTCTTCGGCAAGCTGGCGCGGATACCGGTCAAAATCCTCGCTCGGCCCAAACTGCTTCGGGTTGACAAAAATGCTGACCACGACGCGGTCGGCATGGTCCCGGGCATAGTCGACCAGGGACAAATGGCCCTGGTGCAGGGCGCCCATGGTCGGGACAAACCCGATGCGCAGACCCGCGTTGCGCCAGGTGGCGACCCGGTCGCGCAGGGCGGCCACGGTCTCCACCTGCGGAACGGTCGTCGTATCGGTTTCGGCTTTCTTGGTCACGGCAAATCCCGGCGCAAGAGTTCATCGCATGGCAACAGTGCCCTGTCGCGGGCTGTCAATTTCCGGTGCCAACGCGCTGTATTCCAGGTATGCGCCGTCAAACCGGGTCAACCGGTTTCCCCGAATGATCGCGTCGAGGTCCCTGGTATACGCATCGCCGCGCTCTGAATAAGCGCGCAGGCCGGGAATCAGGGAAGGTCCGGGAATGGTCCGGCCGCTTCGCGCCAGGTCTTCCCGTATGGCCCGCAACGGCGCGTACGCGGGGTGAGTGTTCAGGTTCCGGGCATAGGCGGCGACCGATTCGATGGGATGGTCAAAGGTCTTGATCCGGTGTCTGGACCCTTCCCGCCGTTCGCGCGGAATCATGCCGTGGTCGCCCCAGGTCCATTGTCCAAAAATCGCGTTCCCCTGTTGGGCAAACCGCGAAGTCCCCCATCCGCTTTCGATGGCCGCCTGTGCGAGCGCCAGCGATGGCGGAATCACGTTGACGCGGCGCAGCAGTCTGTCGAGGTCCAGCTCTTCGACACGATATTTCTCGCGCAGTGTCTTCAGCCATTGATGGTCATCGGCGGAGAGCGGGTGGCCGGCTTCGACCATCTGCCGCAGCGCCAGGAGGCGCTCCCGCTCCGCCTGTATGATTTCGTTCACTTGAAGCACCAAAGGCAGCATACTGGTCAGGAACAGGGCCTTGCGTTCGCCCGTATTGGTAATATGGGGCAGCTCCCGGGGCAGAGAAGGGAGCAAGACGCGTGGAACCGCGGCGGGTGTCTGCTGCAGTCGGCGCACATTGAATCCAATGCGCTCGAAAGCGGCCTTGGCACTCGTCACCGGGGGCGCGTCGGCGGCAAGCCGGCTCGCCTCGCGCCCCCGTTGGGCGCTCTCGATGGTTATCAGCGCAACACCAACCGGTACTGCGACAGCCAGCAGAATGGCGGAGGACCACCCCCATGTCGCAGCGATCCAACCCTTTCGGCGTTTGTCGTCCGGCACCTGGATCTTCTCCCCCTCAGGTTCTCGAGTCCTTGCCAAGTTCTACCGAGATCTACCAGATTGGCAGAAAAATGGCTATGGAAACACCATATCTTGTTGTGATACCCATGCAACCCTTGGTGTTCGGCTTCGATTCGGGCGGGAGGACGTTGTGAAGTTGTTTGACGGGGTGGCAATGCGCGCGAAACCGGGAAAAGCCCATGTGATCGTGTTGGGCAACGAAAAGGGCGGATCCGGCAAATCGACCACGGCAATGCATATAACGGTCGGTCTTCTGGTGCGCGGGTTTTTTGTTGGTACTATTGACGTTGACGCCCGCCAGGGATCGCTGTCACGGTATCTCGAAAATCGTCGCGCCTATGCGGCCGCGAACAATCTGGAACTCCTGGAACCACGCCATCATGTGGTACCACCTTCCAACGAGGATTCGGTCGCAGCACGCCAGGCGGAGGAAACGCAGCGCTTTCTTCAGTCTCTGGAGGACTTGTCGGCGCACAATGACTTTGTGGTTGTGGACTGCCCGGGTAGTGACTGTCACCTGTCGCGGCTTGCCCACTCCTATGCGGACACTCTGATCACCCCGTTGAACGACAGTTTTGTGGATCTTGATGTATTGGCCCGGATCGACTGGGAAACCAACCGGGTGATCCGGCTCAGCCACTACAGTGAACTGGTATGGGAGAGTAAAAAGATTCGGGCCCAGCGTGATCAGGGCAGCATCGACTGGGTCGTGATGCGTAACCGCATGTCGCATCTCGACGCACACAACAAGCGGCGGGTTCACGACGCGCTGGTGCAACTTGAAAAGCGGCTTGGCTTCCGGACCACGGCGGGGCTTGGAGAGCGTGTGATCTATCGCGAGTTGTTCCTCCAGGGGCTCACGCTTCTTGATTTCAAGGGGACGGGAATAGAGCGCGAAATGACCATGAGCCATGTGGCGGCGCGTCAGGAGCTCCGGCATCTGATCGACAGTCTCCAATTGCCGGCGCTGCAGGCCGAGGCCGCCGAATAGTGCCGTGGGAGCCCCGGCCGGACATGGCGTCATGGCGGGTCTGCTAATTTTTGCCGTGGGTTTTAAACTCCCGGTTCGGACCGCGTGAGGAGCACAGACGGTGCATTGGCTCGCCCTTGGTATTCTGCTGCTGGCAGGCTTTCTATTGCTCATCCGTTGGCTGGGGTCCGCCCGGCCCGGGCGGGTTGTCTCGTCCGTCAAATGGGCCGCGGCCGGCCTTCTACTGTTTGCGGCCGTGGGAGCGGCGTTGTCGGGCCGGGCCGCCTTTGCGATTCCCTTTGTCGTCGCGGCGATCGTCCCTTTGCTGACCCGCCAGCGGGTTGCGATGGGGCAGGGTGGACAGCACAGCACCGCTTCGCGCGGCCCGATGAGCGAGGCGGAAGCGCTCGAGGTGCTGGGGCTGGAGCGTGGTGCCGACGAGAAGGCAATCCGGGAAGCGCACCGGCGTCTGATGCAGAAGATTCATCCCGATCATGGCGGGTCCGACTATCTTGCCTCGAAACTGAATGAAGCCAAGGATGTTCTGTTAGGACGGCGGTAACGGTTTGCCGTCAGCCTGTCGGGAAGCAGGCCGGCCGGTAGCCGGCGCGCAGCCAGGGGTCTAATCATGGGGACAGGTCACCACTTCGATCGCACCATCTTGAGGGAATACGACATTCGCGGAATCGTCGGGACCACCCTCGCTGTCGACGACGCCCGGGCCCTGGGTCAGGCTTTCGGTACGCTGGTACGCCAACTGGGAGGGCGGCGCATTTGTGTGGGCTATGATGGCCGGATCAGTTCGCCGGCACTGGAGGGGGCTCTGGTGGAGGGTCTGGCCGGGACCGGCCTGGTGGTGGAGCGTGTCGGCCTTGGGCCGAGCCCCATGCTCTACTATTCCGTGTTTGCCTATGAGGCGGACGCCGGCATCATGGTCACAGGATCCCATAACCCGCCCGACTACAACGGCTTCAAGATGACGCTGAAGGGGGAGGCCGTCTACGGGGAGCGGATACAGGAAATCGGGCGGATCGCGGCTTCCGGCGTGTTTGCCAGCGGTACGGGGCGCGTGGAAGAGCGCCCGGTGCTCGACGCCTATGTCGACCGTCTGATGAAGGATGTGGACGAGCTGGGGATTGTGGAACCCGCGCCGTCAGTGGTCTGGGACCCGGGCAACGGCGCTGCCGGTGACGTGGTGCGGGCGCTCGTTAAGCGGTTGCCCGGCCGGCATGACATCATCAATGGCCGGATTGACGGAACCTTTCCCGCCCATCATCCGGATCCGACGGTGGAGGAGAATCTGGCGCAGCTCAAGGAGACAGTTGCCTTGGGGCGATTCGACATGGGCATCGCTTTCGATGGTGATGGCGACCGCATCGGCGCCATCGACTCCATGGGGCGGGTGGTCTGGGGCGATCAGCTTCTGGCGATTCTCGCCCGTGACGTGCTCGCCGACGAGCCCGGCGCCACCATTATTGCTGACGTCAAGGCGAGCCGCGTCTTGTTCGACCGGATCGCTGCGTTGGGCGGCAAGCCGCTGATGTGGAAGACTGGCCATTCGCTGATCAAAACCAAGATGGTTGAAACCGGTGCGCCTCTGGCTGGCGAGATGAGCGGCCATATCTTTTTCAAACATCGCTACTACGGCTTTGACGATGCGCTCTATGCCGCGATCCGGTTGCTCCTCGCGGTGTCGCGCAGGGAGGGAGGGCTGGCTGCGCTCCGGGACGAATTGCCGGAGGTGGTCAATACCCCGGAACTGCGTTTTCCCTGCCCCGAGGACAGAAAGTTCGCGGTGATCGGCGAGGTCAGCGAACGTCTCAAGGCCAATGGTGCGATTGTTGATGTAACCGACGGCGTCCGGGTGACGACCGATGATGGGTGGTGGTTGCTCCGGGCATCCAACACGCAGGACGTTCTGGTGGCGCGCTGCGAAGCGGCGGACCGGGCCGGGCTTGATCGGCTCAGGAAGGAACTCGCGGCGCAATTGCGGCTCAGCCATGTGGAACTGCCATTATCATGATCCTTTGCGCGCTGTGACAGTTTTGTTGCGCCGCAAAAAACATCTTGACCTTCGGACCTGAAATCCCCATATTACCGGCAATGCTGCGGTGCAACAAAAACGATGTGCGCCGCAACGATCGGAGAACAGCCGGATAGACTCCAGGAGGTAAGGAAATGGCTAGCAAGACCACCAAAGACACTGTCGAAGGACTTTTTGAGACAGGAAAGGAACAGTTCGAGAGCGCCGTGAAGGCGGCGACTCAGGCTGGCACGCGCAATCTTGAGCAGACCGTTGAGACGGCCCGGAAACAGTTTGACGAGGCGGTCAAGGGATACACCGAACTTGCCGAATTGGTGCGCGGCAACATCGACGCTTGCATCGAAGCTTCGAACGCAGCGGTCAAGGGGGTCGAGGCGGTGAATGCCGAGATCTTCGATTTCTCCAAGAAACTGTTCGAGGCCAATCTGGCCGCATACAAGTCGCTGGTTGCGGTCAAGTCGCCCAAGGAATTTCTGGAGGTTCAGAACGACTTCGTGAAGAGCCGTTATGAAGAATCGCTGGCCGAGGTCAAGAAAATCAATGACATCGTCTCGACGGCGGCCAATGATGCGCTTGCGCCCCTGAACACGCAGGCTTCGCAAGCGGCTGAGAAATTTTCCAAGGTTGTTGGCTAACGCCATTCGCTCAACCGACGCCGGACCGTCGGCGATCACGGCGGCCGGACGGCAGATTGCAGGAAACAGAGAGGCCCGGGGCAAACCCGGGCCTCTTTTTCGTCTTAAACCTGTGGTAAAAAGATCGGTGGCGAAAAAGTGTAGGGGCTTGATGATCCGGTTGAGAGGTTTTTAACTATATTAAGGGT
>RFJA01000131.1 GCA_003695065.1 Alphaproteobacteria bacterium | reverse complement strand
TTCAAGGATCGCTTCGCCGAGAAGGGGCTGACCTACGAGCACCGGCTGATCGACGACATGGTGGCCTGCGCGCTCAAGTGGAGCGGCAAGTTCATCTGGGCGTGCAAAAACTACGACGGCGATGTGCAGTCCGATACCGTGGCCCAGGGCTTTGGCTCGCTCGGCCTTATGACGTCAGTGCTGATGACCCCGGACGGCAAGACGGTGGAAGCCGAAGCGGCCCATGGTACCGTGACCCGCCATTATCGCCAGCACCAGCAGGGCAAGGAGACGTCAACCAACCCGATCGCCTCCATCTTCGCCTGGACGCGGGGGCTGAAGCACCGCGGCAAGCTCGACGGCACCCCCGAGGTGGTGAAGTTCGCCGATACGCTGGAGCGGGTCTGTATCGAGACCGTCGAATCAGGCGCCATGACGAAAGATCTGGCGCTGCTGATTGGTCCCGACCAGCCATGGCTTACCTCCAAGCAGTTCTTCGACAAGATCGACGAGAACCTGCGGAAGGCACTTGGCTGAGAAGCCGGCCGCGACGCAACAACAGGCCCCGGTAGCGATACCGGGGCTTTTGTTATGACCCGACCGATCTATCGGAATCGAGCCACGGTGTCTCCTCCGCCTGCCCGTAGTCAACGCGCTCGCGCCGGCGCAGCATCCCCTCGACCCGACGACGCAGTTCTGGGTTGCGAGTTGACAGATAATGGAAGTCGCTGGATTCCAGGCTCAAAAGGTTGCAGTTTGTCACCGCCGTTGCGGTGAGCGGCGCGCGCCGCGCCCTGAGCAGGGCGGTCGCACCGAAATAGCCGCCTTCCCTCAGGCGAACCGGTGTCTCACCTTCGCGATCCAATTCGATTTCACCAGAGACCACAAAATAGGTGCGCTCCGCCGGATCCCCCTTGCGCACCACAACGGTCCCGCCAGGCACAGTGCGCGCCCGGAGCAGCCTGCCGACTTCGGCGATCATGTCTGCCGGCAAGCCCCGAAACAGGGGCAGACTTGCCACTAGGCCCCAGCGCACGACGAATTCGCGGCGATGAATTTCGGATGAAAAGGCCGACGCCACGATAGCGATGGGCAACGCGAAGAAGGCCAGGCCGAAAACCATCACCAGCCCGCCGAACACCTTTCCTGCCGGGGTGACCGGCACCACGTCACCGTATCCCACCGTCGTCAGGGTGGCTAGCGCCCACCAGATGGCGGACGGGATGTCGCCGAAAACTTCTGGCTGCGCTTGACGCTCGATGAAATACATGCCGGAAGCCGAAAACAGAACCAGACCCGTCATCAGAATTGCGACGGCCGCGAGGGCGCGACGCTCGGCTATCAGGACATTGGTCAAAGTGGTAATCGCCGGAGAATAGCGGGCAAGTTTCAACAACCTCAGCAGGCGAAAAATGCGCAGCACCCGCAAATCCGGGAACACCGCGCCCAGATAGAACGGCAAAAACGCCAACAGGTCGATCACCATCAGGGGGCTGAGCGCAAACCGCACCCGAACGGCCGCGTCGGTCGCGTCCGGCGGGTGGGGGTGTTCCACCGCCACCCACAGACGGGCCATGTACTCAAGGGTGAAAATCAGGACCGAAACCGCCTCGAACGCCACCAGCAAGGTCCGGTGACGGTCCATTACGGCGGGCACGGTTTCAGCGGCGGCCGCCACCAGATTGGCCAGAATGAGCAAAATCATGAACAGGTCAAAGGCATGGGCAAGACGGTTGCCGGGTCCGCCAACCTCGATCACCTGGTAGACTGTCCGGCGCAGTGCCCCGATCATGGTTGCGCCCTCCGCCCCGCGCCCCTAAGCGACCGCCGCCTCCTTTTCGATGGCGCCGCGAATGGCACTGATAGCCTCGTTCGCCTTGCTGCCATCGGGCCCGCCGGCCTGGGCCATATCGGGACGGCCACCACCGCCTTTTCCCCCGACCGCCTGGGCGCCGAGACGCACCAGATCAACCGCATTGAACCGATCGGTCAAATCACTGGTGACACCAACCAGAAGGGCCGCTTTGCCCTCGTTTACAGCGACGAACGCCGCGATACCGGACCCCATACGCTTTTTGGCTTCGTCGGCAAGCCCGCGCAGGTCTTTTGCTGGCACACCTTCGAGTGTCTGGCCAAGAAACGCAACACCGTTCACCTTCTCCACTTCGGGACCGGATGCGGTGCCCCCGCCCATCGCCAACTTGCGCCGGACTTCGGCGAGCTCCCGCTCCAACTTGCGACGTTCTTCCAAAACAGCGCCAACCCTCTCGGCAAGCTGGGCCGGGGTCACTTTCAGGATCTGGCTCACCTCGCGCAGAATGGTTTCCTCCTCAACAAAATGGCGGCGCGCCGCCTCGCCGGTCAGCGCCTCGATCCGCCGCACGCCGGCCGACACTGCGCTTTCGGAGACAATCTTGAACAGCCCGATATCGCCGGTCCGGCGCACATGTGTGCCACCGCAAAGCTCGATCGAATAGGGACGGTCGGCGTCGCGGTCGAACCCCATGGAGACCACCCGGACCTCGTCACCATATTTTTCCCCGAACAGGGCAAGCGCGCCCGCCGCCACCGCCTCGTCGGGCGACATGAGCCGGGTAGTCACCGCCTCGTTCTGGCGAATCATGGCATTCACCAGCGCCTCGATGCGCTCCAGTTCCTCGGGACTTACGGCCTTGGGGTGAGCAAAGTCGAACCGCAGGCGATCCTCGGCCACAAGGGAGCCCTTCTGGGCCACATGGTCGCCAAGCACGCGCCGCAGCGCCTCATGCAACAGATGGGTTGCCGAGTGGTTGGCCCGCAACTGGTCGCGGCGTTGCTCGTCCACCTGCAGCTCCACCACGTCACCCGGCGCAATGCGGCCCTGTTCCACAACGCCGACATGAACATGCAGATCACCAAGTTTTTTGAGCGTGTTGGTCACCCGCACCCGGCCGTGCGTGCTCTGCATCACACCGGTATCGCCGATCTGTCCGCCGGATTCACCGTAGAACGGCGTCTGGTTGACCAGGATCGCCACCTCGGCGCCCTCGGTCGCCGCGGGCACCTGGTTGCCATCCTGCACCACCGCCTGAACCCTGCCCTCGCCGCGGGTGCCGGCGTAACCAAGAAATTCCGTGGCCCCATGTTTTTCACGCAGATCAAACCATATCGCCTCGGTGGCCGCCTCACCGGACCCGACCCACGCCTTGCGCGCTTCGGCGCGCTGTTGTTCCATGGCCTTGTTGAAGCCCGCCACATCCACCTCGCGCCCCTCGGCGCGCAAGGCATCCTGAGTCAGATCCAGAGGGAATCCGTAGGTGTCATAGAGCTTGAACGCCACATCGCCTGGCAGTGCCTCGCCCGGACCCAGCCTGGAGACCGCTTCATCGAGCAGCCGGAGACCCCGGTCCAGCGTTTGTTTGAACCGTTCTTCTTCCAGCTTGAGCATCTCGGTGACCAGGGACTCGGCCCGCACCAGTTCCGGATAGGCATGGCCCATTTCACTCACCAGTACCGGCACCAGCCGGTACATTAGTGGATCGCGCGCGCCGATCATGTGAGCATGGCGCATGGCCCGGCGCATGATCCGGCGCAGCACGTAGCCGCGCCCCTCGTTGGACGGCATCACCCCGTCAGCCAGCAGGAAGCAGCTGGCGCGCAGATGATCGGCAATCACACGGTGCGAGACCGCCTTGTCGCCGTCGGCGTCAACGCCGGTGAGATCGGCCGATGCCTCGATAAGGTGGCGCATCAGGTTAATCCTGTAGTTATCGTGGGTCCCCTGCAGTACGGCCGCAATCCGCTCCAGCCCCATGCCGGTGTCGATGCAGGGCTTGGGCAGATCAACCCTGGTATCGGTGTCGACCTGGTCATACTGCATGAACACCAGGTTCCAGATTTCCACGAAACGGTCACCGTCGTCATCAGGCGACCCGGGTGGGCCGCCGGGCAGATGATCACCATGGTCATAAAAAATTTCGGAGCAGGGTCCGCAGGGCCCGGTATCCCCCATCGCCCAGAAGTTGTCGGACGTGGCGATGCGCACGATCCGCTCCTCTGGCAGACCGGAGATCTTGCGCCACAGATCGTACGCCTCATCGTCCTCGTGAAACACGGTGACGGTCAGCCGGTCCCGGGGCAGGGCAAATTCTCGGGTCACCAGCTCCCAGGCAAAACGGATCGCATCTTCCTTGAAATAATCGCCAAAGGAGAAGTTGCCGAGCATCTCGAAAAAGGTGTGATGGCGCGCGGTATAGCCGACATTGTCCAGGTCATTGTGCTTGCCACCGGCGCGCACGCACTTCTGGGACGACGCGGCTCGGCTGTAATCACGATGCTCGATGCCGGTGAACACGTTCTTGAACGGCACCATTCCGGCATTGGTGAACATCAGTGTGGGATCATTGTGCGGCACCAGCGAAGCGCTTGGCACCACCTCATGTCCCTGCGCCCTGAAATAATCCAGAAAGGCCGCGCGGATATCGGTGACCGTTTTCATGCCCTACTCTCGCATTCTCTGCCCATCCCGGGACTGGCAACGCCGCGCCACGGCGCACAATCAAACGCACCGGTGCCTGACGAGCTAGCCCCGTTGAGATGGCCGCCATACGATAGCCATCCAGCGATGGCCACCCAACAATAGCCGCGGTCCCCCAGTTGCCCAGCGGCTGATCCGGCGGCCTTTGTAGCGTGGCGACCCCCGGCTGTCTAGCAGCGCTGCCGGTCCGACCCTTCACGCAACAACGCGCAGCCCCGAAAGACTGCGCGCCACCAGACAGTATCGACACGGCTTCTCAGAATCGACAATCCCTCATGGATGCGACCTTTCAGGCTTCTTCAAGAGCCTCATCCCCGGCCGGCCCCGCGTCAAGCTCGTCGATCAGCCCGGCACTCTTGCGCACCGCGGCCTCGATGGCCTCAGCCACCTCGGGATTTTCCAGCAGAAAGGTCTTGGCGTTCTCCCGCCCCTGGCCAATGCGCTGGCTGTCATAGGAATACCATGATCCGGACTTCTCGACGACCCCGGCCTTGACGCCCAGATCGATGAGCTCGCCCGTCTTGGAAATGCCCTCGCCGTACATGATGTCAAACTCCACCTGACGGAACGGTGGCGCCAGCTTGTTCTTGACCACCTTGACCCGGGTCTGGTTGCCAATGATTTCGTCGCGATCCTTGATGGCTCCGGTGCGGCGGATGTCGAGCCGAACCGAAGCATAGAACTTGAGTGCGTTCCCGCCGGTGGTCACCTCGGGACTACCGTACATCACCCCGATCTTCATACGGATCTGATTGATGAAGATAACCATGCACTTGGACCGGGATATGGAGCCGGTGAGCTTGCGCAAGGCCTGGCTCATCAGCCGGGCCTGCAGCCCCACATGACTGTCGCCCATTTCGCCTTCCAGTTCGGCACGCGGCGTCAGCGCGGCCACCGAGTCGACAACCAGAATGTCGACCGCACCGGAACGCACCAGCGTATCGGCAATCTCCAACGCCTGTTCACCGGTGTCCGGCTGGGAAATCAGAAGCTCGTCCACATCGACGCCAAGCTTGCGGGCATAAACCGGATCAAGCGCATGCTCGGCATCCACGAACGCGGCAACCCCGCCCTTTTTCTGGGCTTCCGCCACCGCATGCAAGGCCAGCGTGGTCTTGCCCGAACTTTCCGGACCGAACACCTCAATGATGCGGCCACGCGGCAGCCCGCCAATCCCGAGAGCAATATCAAGGCCCAGCGAACCGGTGGAAATGGCCTCTGCCTTGACCACCGACTCGCGCTGGCCAAGCTTCATCACCGACCCCTTGCCAAATGCACGTTCGATCTGCCCCAAAGCCGCTTCGAGCGCCTTGTTCTTGTCCATATCGTCCTGTCCAACGAGCTTGAGTTTTGACATCGCCATTGACGCTCTCCCGTTATTTCACAGCCTGGAGGAATCTGCAATCGTCGTCGAATGTACTTGGTTTGTTCTTATATGGCAAGAGAAAAAAACGTGAACATTTGAGCAAAAACGGTCTTGATCATCCGAGTCCCTGACAGGGTGGCGCGGACCCTACTCCGCCTCCAGCACCTCTTTGACCTTCTCGGCCAGTTGCTTGAGGCTGAACGGCTTGGGCAGGAAGGAAAACATCTCGTTCTTGCCCAGGCTCTTGCGGAAGGCGTCCTCGGCATACCCCGAAATGAAGATGATTTTCATGTCCTTGCAGCGTTCGCGGACTTCCTTGACCAGCGTCGGGCCGTCCATCTGCGGCATCACCACGTCGGAGATCAGCAGGTCAATCTCGCCATCGTGCTCGTCCACGAGTCGCAACGCCGCCTCGCCGCTTTCCGCCTCGTAGACCTGATAGCCCTTGTTGGTGAGCGCCCGGGCCGCAAAGGTGCGCACCGCATCTTCGTCTTCGACCAGCAGCACGGTGCCCTTCCCGGTCAAGTCGCGTGGCTTTCTCTCGACCGGCTGCTCATTGACGGTCTCGTTCACCTCTTCCTGATGCGTCGGCAGGTAGATACGGAAGAC
Source organism: Alphaproteobacteria bacterium (assembly GCA_003695065.1). Lineage (GTDB taxonomy): Bacteria > Pseudomonadota > Alphaproteobacteria > Sphingomonadales > Govanellaceae > J090. The sequence continues at coordinate 10,938 of RFJA01000131.1, read as the reverse complement.
CGTCCCTTTTCCGACTTCGCTTTCAGGAAAGATGAAGCCGCCCGTCTGCTTGACGATACCGTACACGGTGGACAGACCGAGCCCGGTCCCCTTGCCCACCTCCTTGGTCGAGAAGAACGGTTCGAAGATCTTGCCCAGATGCTCTTTCGGGATACCAATACCGGTATCCGCCACTTCGATCAGCACATAATCGCCGGCCGGCATCATGGTGTAGCCAAGGGTTTTCGACTCCTCGCGCGAAATATTGGCGGTGCGGATGGTCAGCGTGCCCCCATTAGGCATGGCGTCGCGCGCGTTCACCGCCAGGTTGATGATCACCTGCTCAAGCTGCCCCTGGTCCACCTTGACGGGACCAAGGTTACGGCCATGAATCATTTTGAGCTCAATGGTCTCGCCAATCAGACGGCGTATCAGATTGGAAATTTCGGCCAGTACATCGGTGGCAATCAGCACCTTGGGCCGGAGCGTCTGCTGGCGTGAAAATGCCAGAAGCTGGCGCACCAGATTGGCGGCCCGGTTGGCATTCTGTTTGATCTGCATGATATCGGCGAACGACTGGTCACCCGGTCCATGGCGCACGAGCAGCAAATCGCAGAACCCGGTGATCGCGGTCAGCAGGTTGTTGAAGTCGTGCGCCACGCCGCCCGCCAACTGGCCCACCGCCTGCATCTTCTGCGACTGGGCGAACTGCATTTCCAGATTCTTCTGCTCCGTGGTGTCGATCAGGTAGAGGATGGCGCGTTCGCCTTCGCCGTCAATCTGATTCATCCGGTGAATGAACAGTTGACCCTGCCTGTCCGCCGGATTTCGAAACCGCACGTCTATGGGGGTGGCCAACCGACCGGAGTCCAGAACCTCCGCAATGCCCTTGAGCGCCTCGTCCACATCCTCGGCAACCAGGATGTCGCTGAGACGGGTGACATCGTCCCCGGTCCGTGGAAGCAGGCTCTGAAAAACCTGGTTGCTCTCGAAAATCCGGCCGTCGGCATCAACCGTAGCAATCCCCACCGGAGCTTCCGAGAAGTAGCGCTCGAACCGCATGTCGGCATCGGCACTGGCGGCCACAGGCGCCGCGGCCGGATCACGCAACACCACCAGCACATCCTGGTGCTCGCCTTCCGGCGAATCGTCGATCCGGGTTGCGACCACATCCAGACGCAGTGTTCCACCGCTCGCCGGCCGGAACAACATGGGGTCAGCGGGCTTGCTTCCACGATCCGACGGCGCGACCGGTCCACCGGGCGCGTATCGGGACAGCCGTTCTCCAACAATATCGCTGGCCGGAACGCCGAGCCAGTCCGCCAGGGTATCGTTGACGCCGACAACCGTTTCGTCGCCTCCCACCACCAGCAGACCAAGCCCCGCCGCGTCCAGCAACCGCCCAATGACGCGCTGACGCGATCGCGCGATGCGCTGGACCGCGTCGGCCGAGGTCACGTCGATTATCTGCCAGAACACCGAATCGCCGACCCCGCCAGCGTCACCCGCGGTAAAACGCCACCACCGCCGCCCCCGTGCTCCGAAGTCAAGCAACAAAGTATCCTGGGCGAGCGCCCCGCCCTGGGCCCGTTTGAACAGTGTCTCCAGCGTTGCCCGGGCCTCGGCGTCGTCACCGGCAAGATCGAGAGGCGACGGTGGGTCACCCCGCACGGTACCGGTCATCGACCGATAGGCCGCATTGGCATAGGTCAGTTCCCCCGCGCCATCCGTAATCACCCGGCCGTTGACGGTCGCATCAAGCACCGAAAAGGGGAGATTGGCATCGCCCCCCGTCTGCGCCACGAGTGACAGGCGTAGCGCAATCACCAGCGCCACCGCCGCGGCACATAGTGCAACCCCGGCGAGGAGCCCGCCAGCCAGCCACTGGGCCGCGCTGGCCGTCATATACCAAGCCCCTATTGCCGCTGCGATGGCAATACCGATTCCCACTCCCAGCACGAACCCGCGATGGTCGTAAATCCACCGGGTGGTATCGCGGCGCCGGGGCCGGACTGTGGCGGCAACATCTCGCATCAGAGCTCCCGAATCTTACGCGCTTAATTCGCGCGTCAATTTAGCATGGTCCACGCCCCCGGTCATTGCCGGGCTTTGCGCCGAAGCCGCATCACATAGGAAATCACCTCGGCCACGGCGCGGTAGTGTTCAGGCTGGATTTCCCGATCCACTTCGACGGAGGCATAAAGCGCCCGGGCCAGCGGCGGGTTTTCGACAATGGGAATATTGTTGGCTTCGGCCAATTCCCTGATCCGCGCCGCCAGATGATCAACCCCCTTGGCCACCACCTTTGGCGCTTCCATGGTCTCGCCATCGTATTTCATGGCAACCGCAAAATGGGTCGGGTTGGTGACCACCACATCGGCCTCGGGCACTGCCGCCATCATCCGCTGGCGGGACCGTTCCTGGCGCAACTGACGCAGCCGGGCCTTCACATGGGGGTCGCCGTCGGTCTGTTTGTACTCGTCCTTGACCTCCTGCTTGGTCATACGCATCTTCTTGATGTGCTGGTAGGACTGATACAGATAGTCGAGCCCGGCGATGATCGCCATGATGGCAAGCACGCCAACCAGCATCTTCAGGGTCGTGGTCTGCACCAGCGGCAAAAGTGACGCCACATCGTAGGCGGCAATCTGTTCGAGCCGGCCGGCCTCGGGCGCGATCACCAGGGCCACCACCGAAGCGACGATTATGAATTTGGCCAGCGTCTTGAGAAACTCCATGACACTCTGGCTCGAAAACAGCCGCTTGAAACCCTTGAGCGGAGAAATTTTTGACAGGTCGGGCTTCATGCGTTCCCCGGTGAACACCGGCTTGTGTTGCACCAGGGTACCGCCAAGCGCGGCGGTAATGAACAGGATGACGGGAACCATGAACGCGCCGGCCACGGTGATCATGAGGAACGCCATCAGGTCCAGCATGCTGTCACGCTCGACCGCGATCTGATAGGCATTGCCGAGAATGCCAACGAAGACCTCGGTCAGGGTACGTGCCACCGGCTCGGCGGAGATTAGAATGGCCAGCGCCATGGCCGCCAGCATGAACCAGTGGCCCACCTCGCGACTCTTGACGACGTCACCCTTCTTGTGGGCGTCCTCCAGCTTCTTCTGGGTGGGCTCTTCGGTTTTTTGTGACTGATCCTGTTCCTCGGCCATGGCGATCTTTCCCGGCTAGAGGAGGAACAGGGTTACGGTTTCCTCCACATGGCGGAGGAACCAGGCCATAATCGTTGCGAGCACGAACATCAGTATCGCGAAACCCAGCATGATGTTGAGCGGCATGGCGATGAAGAAGACCTGCAACTGGGGCATCAGGCGCGCCACCAACCCGAGGCCGATATTGAAGATCAGCCCATAGACCAGGAACGGCGCGCTCATCTGCAAGCCAAGCCGGAACGACTGCGCCACCGTGCGAGTCGCCATCATGGCGAAGTCACTGGTCATTGGCAGGTCGCCCGGTGGAAACAGCGTATAGCTTTCGTACATGGCCCCAAGCATCACGTGATGGAGACCTGTGACAAAGATCAGGGTGACCCCGATCAGAGTCAGGAAACTGCTGAAAATGGCGCTTTGCGCCCCCTGGGCCGGGTCAAAGGCCTGGGCAGCGGCAAGGCCGGTGTGGTAGGCAATCACCGTGCCCGCCACATGGAGCGCGCTCATCAGAAGGCGTGCCGAAGCACCGACGAAAAGGCCAATCACGATCTCGCCAAACAACAGGAAGAAAAGGGGAAACACCTGATCCGGCATGGCCGGCAGTGCCGGTTGCACCAACGCCAGGATCACCAGCGAGATGGCCAGCGCCAATGCCAGCCGCACCCGGGGCGGCACCGACGTTTCGCCAAGCGCCGGCAACAGCATGATCATGGTACCAAGGCGTGCGAACACCAGAAGAAAGGCGAAGACCTGCTCCGGCACGCCCAACCCCGGCATGGATCAAAGCCCCCCGTTGACGATGCGATCAGACAGCCGGGTCATCAATCCGCCCATGGCGTCACCCATGAACGGCAGAAAAATCAGCAGGGACAAAAAGATAGCGATGATCTTGGGTACGAAGGTGAGTGTCATTTCCTGGATCTGGGTGAGCGCCTGGAGAAGCGCGATCACCAGCCCCACCACCAACGCCACCCCCATGGCCGGTCCGGCCACCACAAGCAGCACACCGATGGCGTCGCGGGCTATGTCCAGAACATCGCTGCCGTTCATGTCTTCCTCTCGTCATTCTGACCGTTCAGCAGGGCCTTCTGCCACGCGCGCATGGGGAAGCGCCGATCCGTCAGATCGGCATCTTGATAATATCCTGGTAGGCTTGAATCACCCGATCGCGAACCGCGACCACGGTTTCCACGACCATCTGGGCATTGTTGACTTCGTTGACCACATCAATCAGATCCATCTGCCCGTTCATCGTGGAAATGCTGGCCTTCTGGCTGCGGTCCACCGCGTCCGATACCGAACCGACGGCGTCTTTGAGCACAGCGGCGAAGCTGTCCGCCCCGCCAAGTGCTTCCTTGGCGCTTTTTCCGGTACCCGCCTGGGCAACATTGGTCTTGCCGAGCGCGGCAGCATAGGCGCTGGCAGCATCAAGGGCTTTCAAGCTCATGGTTCATCCTCGCGTATTGCCGACGACTTTCTATCGCAGCAGGTCGATGGTTCTCATCATCAGGGTTTTGGCCGAATCCACGGCGTTGAGGTTGGCTTCGTAACTGCGCTGCGCCTGCTTCATGTCCATCACCTCGAGCAGGGTGTTGACGTTGGGCGTACGCACATAGCCTTCGGCGTCGGCGCCCGGATGGCCGGGCTGATAGCGCTTGCCAAACTCGCTCTTGTCGTATTGCACCTTGTCGATGGTGACCTCCTCGATCCCCAGTTCCCGATTGAGCTGGGTTCCAAACGACACCACCTTGCGCCGATACGGCTCGTCAGTGGGCGAGCTGGCAAGCGAGTCCGCGTTGGCCATGTTCTCGGCAATGATCCGCATGCGCACGCTCTGGGCTTTCATCCCGGCGGCGGAGATCATCATTGACTTGGTGAGATCCATGACTCAGTCCCCTTTCCTGCCTTGGGTCATGCCCCGGGCTAGCCACCGCTCCGGCCCAGCGCCGTGCGGATCATGGCGACGTGTTTGCGATACAGATTGACCATCGCCGTGTAGTCCATCTGCACTTGCGCCAGTTTGGCCAGTTCCTGGTCCAGGGCGACAGCATTGCCATTGCGCTTGGTTTCGATGCTGCGCACTTCATATTCGCCACCGATCACGCTCTGGGTGGGTGCCTTCATATGGTTGGGATGGGTAATCGCCAGTTTCGCCGACGCACTGGAGCTTCGGGTCAACGCATCAGCAAAACGAAGCGTCTTCAAATCGCGCGGCCGATAGTTGGGGGTGTTCGCATTGGCCAGATTTTCAGCCACCAGGCGCTGACGGTGTGTCAGCCAACCCATCTTGCGCTGCAGGGCCGAGAACAGCTTGAGCCCGTTGAGATCCATTACCACCACCCCTTTCGCTTGTCAGATTTCAGCGAACCGGTTCGTGAACCAAGCCCTAACAGATGGGCCGAGTTCTATTAAAATTTTACCGGTCCATTGTGTTGCCACGCCGTTAACAAAGGGTAAACGGACCGGCACGCGCGCCCGTCGGCCACCTTAAGGAGATGTTAACCATGACGGCGAAAAATGGCGGCAGACAGGACGCACCCATGGAATCAGGGAAGACGCGCTTGCCCACCGACGAATCCGAACAGAACCGCAGAAAACGGTCGAAGGCCGTCGCGCTCAAAGGCGACGGAACCCTTGATACGCCACCGATCGTGTCAGCCGTCGGCTTCGGCAAGAATGCCGAACAGATCCTCGATATCGCCTTTGCCAACGAATTAAAGGTCCGCCGGGACGCCGATCTTGCGGAAATCCTCGCCGCCATGGAGGTGGACAGCCCGGTGCCACTGGAAGCGCTCGAAGCGGTGGCGGAGATTCTGACCTATGTTTATGGCCTAAACCGCAAGATGGCCGACCACGACAAGTCCGTAGAAAGCGCAGAGACATGGAAGCCGTAAGTTACATGCAGTTCATCGTGGCGCTGGTGTTCGTGCTGGCGCTGATCGTCGGCCTCGGCTGGGCGGCACGTCGCTTTGGCCTTGCCCCGCGGGTGACGCTCTCCGGCTCGGCCAAGGGCGACAAGCGGCTCGCCATTGTCGAGGTGCTGCCGGTGGATGCGCGCCGGCGCCTTCTGTTGATCCGACGCGATGACACGGAACATCTGGTGATGATCGGTGGCGAGCAGGACACGGTGATAGAAAGCGGGATCGGTGAGCAAATCAGGCCCCACCCGGGAGGGGGGGCCAAATGATGCGCCTGTTCGCCCTCGCGCTTTGTACCCTGTTGGCGCTTGCGGCTCCCGCGGCCGGTCAGGAGCTGTCGATCGACCTCGGTGACGGCGGATCGCTCAGTGGCCGGGTGGTCCAGCTCATCCTTCTTCTGACGGTCTTGAGCCTTGCTCCCTCGATCCTGATCGTGGTGACATCCTTTACCCGTATCGTGATCGTACTCTCTTTGCTCAGAAGCGCCCTCGGAACCCAGCAAACGCCGCCCAACGTGGTGCTGATCAGCCTGGCACTGTTTCTCACCGGTTTTATCATGGCGCCAACCTTCCAGGCCGCATACGAGACCGGCCTTCAGCCTCTGATCGCCGAGGACATCGAAGCCGACGAGGCCTTTGATCGGGTGGCCGTGCCGTTTCGCACCTTCATGCTGGGGCAGGTCCGCGAAGACGATCTGAAACTGTTCTTCGACATGTCGCAGGAAACCCCGCCCGACACGCCCGACGCCACACCACTTCAGGTGCTGATCCCCGCTTTCATGATCAGCGAGCTGCGCCGCGCCTTTGAAATCGGCTTCCTGTTGTTCATACCGTTCGTCGTGATCGACCTGGTGGTGGCCTCGATCCTGATGTCCATGGGCATGATGATGCTGCCACCGGTGATGATCTCGCTCCCCTTCAAGCTCATCTTCTTCGTGCTGGTGGACGGCTGGACACTGGTCGCCGGCAGCCTGGTCAAGAGTTTCGGATTATAGGCCATCGCGTCATTTCAGACTGGCTTGTAACGCAATAAGGGACTTTGGCCGTCAGGATCCGCTGAATTCGTCGCGGTAGGCAGCCATGAAGCTCTCGAGCGTATTGACGCTGGCAATGCTTTCAGTCAGTTCCTTGATCTCGCGTTCGCTTGGGTCTTGCTGGGCGGTGATCACGTTGAAGGCGCTGGCATAGGCCCCGCCCGCCATCAGCGCTCCATAGCGCTGGCGGAGCGATTCGAGTCCCTCCACATTGTCGTCAAGGGAATGCGCCACGGCCATACGCAGCACCTGCCGGCGCTCGTCATTGGTCAGTGGGCGTTCAACCTCCCAGCGCCGGCCGAGCAGAGCCTCGCCATTGGCCACCACCTTTTTCCATTGGCCGGCGTTCCAGTACAGATCGGCGCGCAGCATCCGGGCATCGGCACTGTCATCCCCTTGCAGGAGCACCTCTGCCTCCTCGTACCTTTCCAGGTCGATGAGGGCGCGGGCCTCCAGATGCCGGCGGCGAATTTCCACATCCTCGGGCATCAGGGTCTGGCGCGTGGCACGCAGTACACCGAGCGCCTTCTCGGGTTTTCGGTCAAGGAGATAAATCATCGCAAGCCGGGTCGCCACCTGGGCCTGGGCGACGCCTTCCAGGCGATAGCGCACCTGATGTTCCAGCAGCTCCGCCGCCCGCTCAAGCAGATCAACGGCGACCAACCGGTCGGCGAGCCGCCGAATCATCTGATCGCCCCCCGCGCCAAGCGGAGTGAGTTCGCGAAAATCGTAATACAGAGCCAGCGCTTCTATGGGTGGCAGGGCATCGGCACGCCCGTCAAGAAACAGCTTTTCGAATTCCCTGGCCATCATCGCCGAAATTTCGCGCGTGCGCGGAGATTTGGGAAAATGGGTAATGGCCTGACGCAACGTGTTGAAACCAGTGTGATAGTTACCGGTGTCGATATAGAGCCGGCCGAGCAAATCCAGAAGATCCAGTTCGAACGCGTCACCGCGCCAGGCAAAGCGGAGCCGTTCGAGCTGATCGATGGCATCTTCTTTCGCGATCGTATCGTCGCGAAGCTGAACCTTGATCCGGGTGAGTGCAGCCTGAGCCGCACTCGGGCGTTCCCCGGCCTCTTCCACCTTGGCCAGGGTCTTCATCGCCATCGGCTCCTGGCCTTCAAGGAACAACATCCGGGCACGCAGGAATTCCACCTCGGCATGCAGACCAGGTGGTAACAGAAACCCGTCCAGCACCTTGAGCTGGTCACGCATCACCGCCACATCGCCCAGTTTCTCCCCCGCCTTCAGGGCCGTCATCTCGAACCGGATGCGTTCCGGTTCATCATAGCTGGCGAGCACGTCGGAACCGCGCATGTAGTTGTCCAGCGCCTCCTCCCACTGGCCGAGCCCGGCGGCGGCCACCGCACGCCACAGATACGCGTCGGATTCCGCGTCGAGCCCTTTGTGAGCCAAATCATTCCGTCCTTCGCCGAAACGCCGCATCTGGATGTAGGCGACTCCGCGAACGGCGCGGAACTCGGGATTATCGAGAAGGGAGGGATCGGTCGCCGCCATGACCTGCAGGATACCAAGAGCACGTGCCGCCATGCCATGGGCCAGATAGAACCGGGCAAGGTCCCAGCGCACGCCATTGCGTTCCTCTTCTGGCGCCAGCGACAAACGGTGCAGAAAATCATGGCGCACCCGGTTGAAGTCCCGGGCCTGGCCCCGGCGCCAGGCGGCGAAATCCACCAGCCGCTGCGGTGTGTCGCGGGTTTCGGCCTTCGCTTCCGGTGCCCCCGCAAAATCCGGCGCGTGGCGATCCGGCGACATGGCAAGCCCGTTGGAGGACGTCACCGCGACCCCGTTTCGGAACCGCTCGACCAACACGTCATCGGCGAGAATGTGAATTGCGACGCCTTGGGCGCTCTTGAGCACGTTGAATTGCGCAAACTTCCGGGTTTCCGCAACACCGCGCCCACCTGCAAGGACCGGCACAACGGTGATGATGTCGCCCACCTCCGGATCGGTAATGTCGACGCGCGACCCCACGTCGGCGACCGGAATGAATACCACCGGACCACCGTTATAGCGATGCTGGCCAACCTCCAGCGGGATTTTGGGCGCGGTGAGGTTTTCCTTCAGTTCGACGATCCACGCGTTGTCCCGCCGATGGGCCACCACGTGCTGACCGCCGGCAATACGGTAGCGCAGGATGGTCGCATCGGGATGTGGAACCTGCTCAATCGACAGGATCCGCTTCCCTGCTACCGCACTCAGCCCGGCATGATCGACCACCCGAAATTTGTCGAAAATCACCCACAGATATCCGGCACGCTGAAACACCGCCGCGGGCAGCGAGTCCGCCAGAGGGTAGGTCAGACGCACGCCATTGAACACGGGCTCGGACCGCACCGCGACCGGCGCGCCCGAGTAACGCAAACCAGCCGCGTTAGAACGGGGCTTCTCAGCCGGCAGCATGGCAGCCGCCCCCTGTTGATTGGCAATCGGCTGGGGCCCGTCAACCTCGGGCCCCGGCTGTTTCTGCTCTCGGGCATGCGGGCGGTCCATCATCCGGTCCGGCGGGCCTGGGACGTGCTTCTGCTCCTGCGCTGCCGCATCGTTCACCACATCCTGCGCGACCGACGGCCCAGGCGATTCAGCGCGATTGACGGGCCGAGACGTCGCGACCCTGCCAATTCCGGTTGGCGCCAATACATCGAAGACAACCTTGGTGCCATCACGAAAATGAGACACCGAAGCGCCCTCGGCAATCCGGAAGGTGAAGACCAGGCGGTCCGCCGCTTCCTCGACATCCGGCGCATCAATCCAGTTAAGGTCCGCGGTCTTCAGCGGGACCAGATTGATCGTCGCGGATTCCCGAAAGGTGACGGTCACCGCGGTATCATCGACGGTAATGTCATAATCCACCTTGCGCGGCCAATCGAAGACCAGCCGGGTAAAACCCGGATGCTCCCCAGCGCGCACCGCAATTCGCTCCCCCGTTGCGGCGAACGCGGGACCACTTATGGCAAGGCACAGTGCCGCCACCACGACATGCCATATGATCCTGGCTTCCAACACCTATTGCTCCCGCTCGGTTTCGCGCACCACGATATCGACCCGCCGTGACAATCGCGACTGGAGTTCCACCGGGAGATCCTTGAGCAGGTCACCGAACCGCGTCCCGCCATAGCCGAAGGTTGCGATCGGCTGGTCATAGCCGCTACCGGCGAGGATGCGCGCGATGGCCAGCGCCCGGTCGATGGAAAGCTCCCAATGAGTCGTGTACTGGGTACCAGAAACCGGTGAAGGATCGGTATACCCGATAATGGCGATCCGGTTTTCGAGCCGGCTCAGCATTGCGGCAAGTTCCGAGACGGCCTTGTAGACGTCATCATCGGCTATCTCGGCGCTTCCGGTCTTGAACAGCAGGTCGGACGGAATCGAAATGGCCAGCCGGTCGTCAAGCAGCCGCACCCGCGCCTGGCCAAGCACCGGATCCCCGGCGAGTTTCTCTTCGATCACCGTATTGAGGTATTCGAGGCTTTCCGATAGGGGCAGGTCCACCGCGTTCTGTTCATGGCCTTCGTAGCGTTCTTGCTGCATCAGAACCCGGTTGGGATTGAGCCGGTCGGACAGAGTCTGCACCACCGCCTTCCAATCCTCCACCTGAACCGAATTCATGGAGAAGACCAGCACGAAGAACGTCAGCAGGAGGGACAGCAGATCGGCGAAGACCACCATCCAGGCCGGTGTTTTCGGCACATAGATTTCGGGAAGGGGATCGTCGGTCATACCGGTCCCTCCCCCCCGCGGTCGCGATCAAGTACGTCGTCGCGCCGCGAAGATAATACCATCCACAGGATGGGCTCGTCGCCCTCCACCAATCCGG
>RFJA01000130.1 GCA_003695065.1 Alphaproteobacteria bacterium | reverse complement strand
GAATGCATGAACTTCTTTAAAAACGCAGGATACGCTTCTAACTAAACCGAATTTGGTCTAACGCCGGTCCCCAAAGGGGAAGGCCGCCTCCGGGGAGACGGCCTTCGACGATTACAGTTCGGCGCGCGGCTACTTGTTGGGGGCCAGTACCATGATCATCTGGCGTCCTTCCATCTTGGGCATGGCTTCCACTTTGGCCAGATCTGCCGTATCGTCCCTGACCCGTTCGAGGACCGCCGCCCCCAGTTCCTGGTGGGCCATTTCGCGTCCGCGGAATCGCAGGGTCACCTTGACCTTGTCCCCATCCTCAAGGAACTTCTGGATGTTGCGCATTTTCACGTCATAGTCATGCGTGTCGATATTGGGACGCATCTTGATTTCCTTGACGTGAATGACCTTTTGCTTCTTGCGCGCCTCGCTTTCCTTTTTCTGGGCCTGGTACTTGAATTTTCCGTAGTCAAGGATCTTGCAAACCGGGGGCTCGGCAGTCGGGGATACTTCCACGAGATCAAGGCCGGCGTCCGCCGCCCGGTCCAATGCGTCCTCGATACTCACAATGCCCACCATTTCGCCGTTTTCATCGACAAGGCGAACCTGTCGGCTGTCGATCTGTTCGTTGACTCTGGGCCCTTCTTGCTTGGGCGGGCCACCCATATGCCGTCTACGTATGAAACTTGCTCCTCATGTTGGATTCTGACGTCGCCGGGCTCTTCAGCCGGGGCGATCGCCTGAATCATACCTTCCGTTTCGTTCCTCCGCGGTCGTGCCGCGGCTCGCGGCACAATAACCGATCGCGCCTGGTGACTGCAATCACTGGCGCACATTGGACAACGCGCCATCAGGCTGGTGGCGCCGCTTCCTTTTCAAGTGTATTCACCGCTTCGTCGAGCGCAAGGGTTTCTTGACGTTGGGCGCCAAGTCGGCGGATGGATACGGTCCGCTGTTCGGCTTCCCGTCCGCCCACCACCAGCAGGCAGGGAACCTTGGCGTGGCTGTGCTCGCGGACCTTGTAGTTGATCTTCTCGTTCCTGAGATCCAGCTCGGCCCTGAGCCCCGCCTGCCGGAGCGCGGCATATACCTCTCGCGCATAGGCGTCGGCGTCGTTGGTGATGGTGGCAACCACTGCCTGCACCGGCGCCAGCCACAGGGGCAGTCGTCCTGCGTAGTGTTCGATCAGGATCCCGATAAACCGCTCGAACGAGCCAAGGACCGCCCGGTGCAGCATGACCGGGCGATGCCGGTTGCCGTCCTCGCCCACATAGACCGCATCAAGGCGTTCGGGCAATACGAAATCGACCTGGTGGGTGCCGCACTGCCAGTCCCGGCCGATGGCATCGGTCAGCACGAACTCCAGCTTGGGGCCATAGAAAGCGCCCTCGCCGGGGTTCAACTCCACATCGAGGCCGATGGCATTGACCGCGTCCATCAGGGCTTTCTCGGCACGGTCCCATACCGCATCGGAGCCGGCACGCACCGCCGGGCGGTCGGAAAATTTGACCCGCACTTCGTTGAAGCCGAGATCGCGGTAGACCTCCATCAGGAGGTTGCAGAAAGCTTCGGTCTCCGAGGTGATCTGGTCCTCGGTACAGAAGATGTGGGCGTCATCCTGAACGAACGACCGCACTCGCATCAGCCCGTGCAAGGCGCCTGACGGTTCATAGCGGTGGCAGGAGCCGAACTCCGCCATCCTGAGCGGCAGGTCGCGGTAGGAATGAATGCGCTGGTTGAAGATCTGGACATGGCATGGGCAGTTCATGGGCTTGACCGCCACCGTGCGTTCGTCCGCGGTTTCAGCCGAGTAGATATGCTCCCCGAACTTCTGCCAGTGCCCCGATTTTTCCCACAGCGCGCGGTCCACGAGCTGCGGGGTGTGAACCTCGCGATAGCCCGCCGCTTCCTGCTTGCGCCGAATGTAATCCTGAAGAGTGCGATAGATGGTCCAGCCCTTGAAGTGCCAAAACGGCATGCCGGCGGCCTCTTCCTGGAAATGAAACAGGTTCATTTCCTTGCCCAGCCGCCGGTGGTCGCGCTTTTCGGCTTCTTCGAGACGGGTCAGATAAGCCTTGAGCTCTTTCCTGTCGCGCCAGGCGGTGCCGTAAATGCGCTGGAGCATCTCGTTCTTCGAATCACCACGCCAATAGGCGCCGGCCACCGACATCAGCTTGAACGCGTCGCCGAGCTTGCCGGTGGATGGCAAGTGGGGCCCGCGGCACAGGTCGATGAAATCGCCCTGGCGATAAAGCGAAATGTCCTCGCCTTCCGGGATCGCTTCGATGATCTGCGCCTTGTAATGTTCTCCCTGATTCTGGAAAAACTCGATGGCGTCCTCGCGCTTCCAAACCTCCCGAATGATCGGTTCGTCCCGTTTGACGATCTCGCGCATGCGCGCCTCGATCACTTCGAGGTCTTCCGGCGTGAACGGCTCGGACCGGGCGAAATCATAATAAAAGCCGTTCTCGATCGCCGGACCGATGGTCACCTGGGTATCGGGGTACAATTCCTTGACTGCTTCGGCCATCACATGGGCCGCATCGTGACGCAACAGTTCCAGCGCGTCGTCATCCCGCGCCGTTACAATGGCGACCTCGGCGTCGTTTTCAATGGTTCGGGCCAGATCCATCAGCGTGCCATTGACACGCATGGCCAATGCCGCCTTGAGCAGGCCCGGTCCGATATCTGCGGCTATCTGCTCGCCGGTGACCGGTCCATCGTACCGTTTTACGCTGCCGTCGGGCAGGGTGATCGAAATTGCGCTTTCAGGTTTGGCTTGTGCCATGGTTGTCATCGCCAGCTATCCGTCTCAAAGCGGGAAAGTAGAGGGATTCGCCCGCCTGTCAAGCGTTGGCGGGCTGTGCCAGCACGCTGCGGTAAAGCGCGAGCGTCTCGTCACACATTTTGTCGAGCGCATGACGGCTCGCAATGTGAGCCCGTGCCGCCATCGCCAGCGTTTCGCGGTCCCCGGGGGTCAGCGACAGAGCCTGGCGAATTGCGTCCGCCAGAGCGTAACCGTCACCCGGCGAGACGAGCCAGCCGGTCTTGCCCGGCTCGATGAGTT
>RFJA01000009.1 GCA_003695065.1 Alphaproteobacteria bacterium | reverse complement strand
TTGCGGGTATAGCGTTCGGTACCGTCGGGCAGCGCCACCCGGAAGAAGTTCTTGCCGGAAAGGGCAAAGTCCAGCGGATTGCCGGTAGCCTTGAACTCGCCTTCCGAAAAGTCGCGAATGAGAGCGGTGTCGTGGACATAAGCCACCATGCGCGCCGTCGGCACGCTGGTGTCGTCCATTTCCACCAGATATTCCTGAAAGATCACGTTTTCTTTCTTGAATGCGGTGGTGTTCATGTTGGCGACGTTGTTGGCCAGAATGTCCATGTTCCGGCGCATCGCCATCTGGTGTGAAAGTCCAACGTAAAGGGTTGTATCCATTCTCCATCCTCCGTCGCTCGGGACCCTTTTGGTCCAAGGCGTCGCCCGGTTCGCTGCATAACCCGTGCCAAAGGAAGGAATGGCAATAAATCAACAACTTACGGGATTATTGGCCGGGGAAGACGGACGTTGGCGGCAAGCTTTGCCGGGTAAAGTTTGCCATTGGTCGGGGACAGCACCGGACCCCATTGGATCGCGAAAAATGTTCCATTTCTCAACCTCCTGTTAACCGTCACTGCTTACCTTTTTCTAAGAATTCGGGGCGCGGTGCGTCCGGTAGAGCATCGATCACAGGTGGTTCGGATGAGCGAAGAACTCGACGAGGTGGACGAGGACTTCTCGGAAGAGAATCTCGCCAAGGGGCTTGAGCAGAAGAAGTTCGGCGGCAAAAAGCTGGTGCTGTTCGTCGTGGCGCCACTTGTGCTGCTGTTGCTGGCCGGCGGGATTGCCTGGTCATTCCTGAGGGGCGAGGATGAGGCGGCCGCGGATCCGGAAGCCGAGCTCGCGGCCGTCAACGAGCCGACAGAGGTTCTGTTTTATGATCTGCCCGAGATGCTGGTCAATCTGAACAGCGGCGGGCGTAAAGCCAGCTACCTCAAGGTCAGGGTGGCGCTGGAGGTGGACCGCAAGAGCGCGCTCCAGGAACTGGAGACCAAGCTGCCTCGCGTCATCGACGATTTCCAGATCTATCTGCGGGAGCTCAGGATCGAGGACCTCAACGGCTCCGCTGGCATGTTCCGGCTCAAGGAGGAGCTGCTGCGACGGGTCAACACCTCGCTCTATCCGACCCAGGTCAAGGATGTACTGTTTAAGGAAATGCTGGTGCAGTAGGGCGTACCATGGCGAACGAAAACACGGAAAATCCTGAAACAGGGGAAGGCGTCAGCGACGAAGCTGCGGCGGCTGAGTGGGCCGCCATGGTTGATGAGGGCGTCAACGACGACAAGGTTGCCGAGGAATGGGAGTCCATGGTCGGTGACGACGATCCCGCCGCTCCCATTGATCGCGTGCTAGATCAGGACGAAATCGACAGCCTTCTCGGTTTTGACGGCGATGATGATGACCAGGGAGAGCGGTCCGGCATTCAGGCGCTGATCAACAGCGGCCTGGTGGCCTATGAACGGCTGCCCATGCTGGACATCATTTTCGACCGCTTCGTGCGGATGATGTCCACGTCGCTTCGAAACTTCACTTCGGACAATATCGAGGTTTCGATCGACAACACGTCATCGATCCGCTTTGGTGATTATCTAAACTCGATTCCGCTGCCGGCCATGCTGGCGGTATTCCGGGCCGAGGAGTGGGACAATTATGGTCTTATGACCATCGACTCCAACCTGATCTACTCGATTGTCGATGCTTTGCTCGGCGGACGCCGCGGGACTGCCGCCATGCGGATCGAAGGGCGTCCCTACACCACCATCGAGCAGACCCTGATCGAGCGCATGATTACGGTCGTGCTCAAGGACCTGTGTGCTGCATTTGAACCGTTGAGCCCGGTCACCTTCACCCTCGACCGGCTGGAAACCAACCCGCGGTTCGCCAGCATCGCCCAGGCGTCCAACGCCGCGATTTTGGTCAAGATGCGCGCCGATATGGAAGACCGTGGCGGGCGCCTCGAAATGGTTCTGCCCTATGCCACCATCGAGCCGATCCGCGAGCTTCTGCTGCAACGATTTATGGGGGAAAAGTTCGGCCGCGACTCGATCTGGGAAAATCACCTGGCCAGCGAACTGTGGCAAACCGAGGTGCCCATTGAAGCGGTGCTTGATGAGCAGACGCTCACCCTTGGCGAGGTGCTCGGGCTAGAAGTTGGTCAAACCCTGATGCTCAATACGACTCCCGACGGCGAAATCGACGTGCGGTGCAACGGTGTGTCGATGATGGGCGGCCGGATGGGGCGGATCGGAAAGTACGTTGCCGTCAAGATCGAATCCAGCAAGATTGGGGAGAAGAAAAGCTCATGATCTTGGATCTCGCTGTCGAGGCCCTCGTGGCCACCCTGCTTGCGGTGACCATCGGCTACTGCTTTGTTCTCAATCGGCGGCTTGCCCGCTTGCGTGCCGATCAGAACGCGCTCGCCGATCTCATCACCAGCCTGAACCAGGCAACGGCGCGTGCCGAAGAGGGGGTGTTTCAACTTCGCTCGGTCAGCCAGAGCGCCGAAGAATCGCTCAAGAGCGAAATCGCGCGGGCGCGCGCATTGTCGGACGAACTGGCACTGATTACCGAAGCCGGCAGCAATCTTGCCGACCGGATCGAAGCCGGATTGAGCGAGGCGCGTGGCGGCCGCACCCAACCGGCGCGCCCGACCCGCAAGGTCGAACAGTTTCCCACGGAGGAGGCAAGCGGTGATGACGACGACATCCGCCAGGCAATCCGTGCCGCCCGCTAGGGCCGAAGGCCTGATCGTGCCGGTGCGCCGTATCCGGATCCTGTCGGTGGCAATGTTTGGCGCTGCAGCGCTTCTCGGTCTGAAGCTGGCGCACCTCGGGGCCGGTATCGGGGCAATCATCGGCCCGGCCGTTGCCGAGGCACCGGTCCTGGATCAAGGGACCATGGTTGCCGAGGCCCGGCAATTTGCCGCCATTGAGCCCGGTGCCGGAAAGCCGGCGGATGAAACCACCGGCGACGCACCCGCAGAGGCTCAAGAACCGGTCAATGATGAGGAGATCGGGCTCGCGGACCAGCCCGCCTTCATGAGCCGTTCCGAGATCGACCTGCTTCAGGATCTGTCCAATCGCCGGCAGGAGTTGGAGGCCCGGCGTCAGCAGCTCGACACCCGCGAACGGCTGCTGATGGCGACCGAAAAGCGTATCGACAAGAAAATCGAGCGTCTCAAGAGTATCGAGGCCGAAATCAAGGATCTGTTGCGCACCCACAGCGAAGAGGAAGAGGCTCAGCTCAACAGTCTGGTCAAGGTATACGAAGCGATGAAGCCAAAGGACGCGGCGCGGATTTTCGAAAAGCTCGACATGGACATTCTGATCAGCGTGATCGAGCGGATGAAGGAGCGCAAGGTGGCGCCGGTTCTTGCAGAGATGGATCCGGATGCGGCCAAGGCGCTGACCATCGAGCTTGCTACCCGGAAGCAATTGCCCTCCATCGACGGGCAGAGCTGATCGGCGGCGGGGATCCCCTGTTTGTTCCTGTTTAACCGGGCCTTAACGCCAGCCCTTTTAAACTTCGCAAAACGACAGGTTGAAGCAGGTAAAATGGCGACAGCAGCAAGCAAGATGACTCTGGAAGAACGTGTGGAGGCCTTGAGCGAGACGCACGGGCAACTGGTGGAGCTTGGCGACATCGCGGGAATCGTGGCCAGTCTGATGCAGACCATGGACGGCGACGTGACCATGGCAGACCTGCATCTGCGTGACGAGATTGGCGATCTCGTCGCGTACATCGAAAGGGCCAAGGTCGAAATCGCCTCCCTGCAGCCCCACAACCTCAGCAAACAGAAAATCCCCGACGCCTCTGATGAACTGGATGCCATTGTGGCCGCGACCGAGGACGCGGCAGGGAAGATCATGGACGCGGCCGAGGAAATCGAGATGCTGGCCGCCAAGAGTCGGGGCAAGATGGCGGAGCGGCTGGGCGAGGTGGCGACCAAAATATACGAGGCGTCGAGCTTTCAGGACATCACGGGCCAGCGGGTGACAAAGGTCGTCCAGACGCTGCGCCATCTGGAAGAAAAGCTGGCCACGCTGGCTGAAGCCATCGGCGACCGGTCGCTCGAACCTCCCGAAGACGTGGTGACCGACGAAAACGGCAATGTGGTGAACGAGAAAGCGCTGTTGCACGGACCGCAATTACCGGAGGAAGCAAACTCCCAGGACGAAATCGACGCGCTCCTGGCCAGCTTCGATGACTGATGACACAGCCGGTTCCCGACCAGTTCTCCGACGCCTTGCCCGACGAGTCGCCGGAACGTAGCCCCCTTGACGATCTGTCGGAGTCTGGCGACGGCGCCAACAGTACCGTTCAGGTGTTTGTATCGCTCTACCTGATCCTGATCGCCTTCTTCATGGTGATGAATTCCATTTCCAATCAGGAAACGGTGCGCGCGGCGGCGGCCATGGACAGCGTTCATACCGCTTTCAGGAAAATCCATCTGCCCAAGGTCGACGTCATCGACCTGCTGGCGCGGCGTCAACTGGACACGCACAGTCGCGAGTTCTACGAGGAAATCGAGGGCGTGTTGGCCGGGCTTGTCGACTTCCCGGGGAAATATCCGAGTCCGGGCGGCAACATCTTCCGGGTCGAGATGCCTGCTTCGACCCTGTTTCAGGGGACTTCGGTTCATGTGCGCCCCGACCAGACCCTGTTCATGAATGCGCTTGCCGACCTTCTGAAGCGCGAGGCACCCAACGAACAGCGAGAGGTCGAAATCCTTTTCGCCGCACCACGCGGGCTTCTGGACGCGGATGCGCCATGGCAAAGTCTGTTCGTGCGCCGCGCCGCCAACATCGCCGCCGAGCTTGAGGACCGGGGTGTTCCGGGGC
>RFJA01000129.1 GCA_003695065.1 Alphaproteobacteria bacterium | reverse complement strand
GCTGATTTCCGTCGCCTACGTCATCTTTCTCGGCGGCATCGGTTCGCTGATGGTGGTGGAAAGCGTCCGCGAAACCCTGCGCCGGCGCAGGGGCATGCCGCCGGCATCGCGCCGCCGACCTCGGAGCTGGATTGATCTGCTCCCGTTCAAGATGCGGTTTCGCAAATCACGCCAATACATAAGCGTCCTTCTGCCGCTGTCGGTGGGCGGCGTGGTGGGCATCCTTGCGGCGATCATGGGGGTGGGCGGCGGATTCATCATGGTGCCGGCCATGATCTATCTCCTGAACATGCCGACCAACGTGGTGATCGGCACCTCGCTTTTTCAGATCACCATTGTCACTGCCTGCGTCGCCTTCCTTCACTCGGTCAACACCCAGACCGTGGACGTTGTGCTCGCGTTGCTGTTGTTGATCGGCGCCGTCATTGGCGCACAGATCGGCGCCCGGATGGGCGTCCGGCTCAAGGGAGAGCAGTTGCGCGGCCTGCTTGGCCTGATTGTGCTCCTGGTCTGTACCAAGCTGGCCTACGACCTGGTGGTGCGCCCGAGCGAGCTTTATTCTGTCGTGCCCCTGGGGAGCTAGACGGTGATCCGCAGGCTGCTTCACAGTATTTTCGCGGTTGCGGCACTGACCACCGGCGCCTCGCAGGCGGCGGAGGAACTGGTGACCGATATCTCCAGCCACCAGATCGCCATCACATCGCGGTTCTCCGGCACCAGCCTTCTGCTGTTTGGTGCCGTGGACTGGTTTGAAGCCAATGTGGATTACGACACTCCCACCGACGCCCGGGCCTACGACATAGTGGTTGTGGTGCGCGGGCCAGAGATTCCGCACGTGGTGCGCAAGAAGGACCGGGTCACCGGAATCTGGATCAATACCGAGGCCGCCAGACTGAAGCCAATTCCGGGCTATTACGCCTTGTCGGCCAGTCGCCCGCTCGATGACATGTTTCTGCCGGGAGAGGCCGAGAAATATAGCTTGGGCCTTGATCAGGTCTCGTTTGAATGGGACGGAACCCCGCCGAAAGACCCCGATGCCTACCGTGCTGCGGTGCTGAGAATCATGCGCGCCAACGGGCTCTACACTGAAAAGTTCGGGCGCCTCCAGATCCTTGGCGAAACCCTGTTCCGGACCGAGATTTACTTCCCGGTCAATGTGCCGGTTGGCCGCTATGAGGCTCATGTCTATCTGGTGCGCGATGGTGTGGTGGTGACCCATCAGTCGACGCCGCTGTCGGTGGACAAGACCGGAATCGAGCGCGTAATTTACGATTTCGCCAAGACCCGGCCGGCCGCCTACGGCGTGATGGCGGTGGCGCTGGCGCTGGTGGCAGGTCTTATTGCAGGCACCGTGTCCCGCCGGTTCTCCCACTGATTTCACACCATTGTGTCTTTGACCACACCGCCGGTTTCGGCATAACAGGAGCACCCAAGGGAGCAATCAGGGTGGAACGGCAATCATGATCGAAGGTGAAGTCGGGTATCTGGTAGCCCTGCTGGGTGGTGCGCTGAGCTTCATCTCTCCCTGCGTGCTGCCCCTGGTCCCGGCCTATCTCTGTTTTCTCACCGGCGCCTCGCTCAGCGAACTGGAGACCGGCCACTCCGTGTCCACCCAGCGCGTGGTCGGGCGCGCACTGGCTTTCGTGCTCGGATTTTCAACCGTCTTTGTCGCGCTGGGGGCCGGCGCTTCGGCCATCAGCGCCCTGTTGCGGGTCCACCTCGACACCTTCGCCATGATCGCAGGTGGCGTGGTGATCCTGCTGGGTCTTCATTTCCTGGGCCTGTTCCGGATCGCGCTGCTTGATCGCGAAGCCCGGTTCCACACCAGAACGCGCCCGCTCGGCCCCACCGGGGCCTATGTGGTGGGTCTTGCCTTTGCATTTGGCTGGACCCCCTGTATCGGTCCGATTCTCGGCGCGATCCTGGCCGTGGCCGCGACCCACGACAACCTTGGTGCGGGGGTCGGCCTGCTCGCGGTCTATTCGGCCGGCCTTGGCGTGCCCTTTCTTCTGGCGGCTCTCGGCGTGGGCGCCTTCATCCGGGCGATCCGGCCGCTCAAACGCCATATGCGCGTGATCGAGATCATGGTCGGCGTCCTTCTGATTGCCACCGGAACGGCCATGATGACCGGTGCCCTCCAGTCGCTGGGCACGGCCCTGTTCGACTGGTTCCCCTGGCTTCAGGACATTGGATAAGGTCCCATACAAAACCCCATACAAAAAGAGCCCCGGCAACGCCTGTTCAGAGCGCGCAACCGAGGCAGTCGGGCAGACTGTGAGTCTTATCACAATCCGCCGCTTTGCGCCAGTTCGATCGGCCCCTCCGGGGTTAGTGGACCAGGGCCGGGCGCACCCCGCAGGCGACGGCGAGACGGCGGATCAGGGCAGCCCCGACCTCACGCCATAATTCCACGTCCTCCTCTCTACCCTCGTCGCTGGCCATGTCCATGGCGGCCCGTGCAAGTTCCAGTGCCGCCGGGCCGTGACAGGCCAGCAGACCGTCGGCAGCCATCTCGAACAAGGGCGCGGGATCGATGCCCGCTTCGTTGATCAGGGCGTGCAGTGCGGTAACCGGTTCTTCGGTGGCGGTGGCTATCATCTCTGTGTCTCCCTTGGCAATGCTCGGCAGTCACCAAGCAAACAGCTTGCCAACCGGCCATGCCCGGAATTCGGGGAAACATCGGTTCTGTACGGGACGCACGGGCAAATTCTGCCGGGCAGACCAGAACGACCAGCCGGAAAGAACTGCCGTCAGACGGGCAGAACTCCCGTCAGGTCAGGGGCGACCTGCCACAGTGGCGCCCCGCCACCACGGGCGAGGCGCGGCAGCGCATGAATGGCAAGGCCGGGCAGCAGGCGCTCAAGCGCGGCCACCGTTTCGCCAAGCGTCATCGGCGCCTGTGCCGATTCGCTCACCACCAGCCCGGCAATGGTCAGACCACGCCCCTGCATGGCCTCCACCGTGGCAACCGTGTGACTGAGCGTTCCGAGATAACTTCCGGCCACCACCAGCGCCGGTATGTCGAGGGCGGCGATCCAGTCGGCCACCGTATGGGCTTCGTCGAGCGGGACAAACGCCCCGCCCACCCCTTCGACCAGCACCACCTCGGCGGCGCCGTCAATCGCTTCGCGGCAAAAGGTGACAAGCTCATCAAACGGAATGCGGCGCCCTTCCCGCGCGGCCGCGATG
>RFJA01000128.1 GCA_003695065.1 Alphaproteobacteria bacterium | reverse complement strand
GGGCGAGGATGAGGCAGAGCTCAGATCCACCATCACCAGATTTCGGGATGACGAGAACGAACATCGCGATACGGCGCTAGCCCACGGCGCCGAGGAAACGCCCGGTTACAGCCTGATGTCGGCCGGGATCAAGGCCGGGTGCCGACTCGCCATCTGGCTGTCGGAGCGTATCTGACGGTTCGTCAGGGCTCCAGCTCGCTGTCCCAATAGAGGTAATCGCGCCAGCTATCATGCAGATAGTTGGGCGGGAAACGCCGACCGTTCCGCTGCAGTTCGTGAACCGTCGGCTGATGGGGCCGGCTCAGAGGCGGCATGTTGGCCTCTTCGGGCGTGCGTCCACCCTTGGCCAGATTGCATCGGGCGCAAGCCGCTATCACGTTGTCCCAGGTGGTGCGCCCGCCATACGCCCTCGGGATCACGTGGTCGAAGGTCAGTTCCGATTTATCGTCTTCTTCGCTGCCGCAATACTGGCAGGTGAAATTGTCGCGCAGGAAAAGATTGAACCGGGTGAACGCCGGATGGCGCGATGGCCTGATATATTTCTTGAGCGCAATGACACTGGGCAGCCGCATGGAAAAACTCTGGGCGTGGATCACCCGATCATACTCGGAGACGATATTGACCCGGTCCAGAAACACCGCCTTGACCACCGTCTGCCAGTGCCAAAGCGACAGCGGGAAATAGCTCAACGGCCGGTAGTCGGCGTTGAGAACAAGAGCGTGACAGCGCTCAAGCGGCATGGCCGCGACAGTCATTGCTCTCTCCTTCCCCGGAGGGTCCGAAAACATTCCAAGTCTATGGCTTAACGCCCTAACATATACAAGATACGGTATGTATAAATTATGACAAGGTTTTCGCCGTCTGGAAAGCCGGTGTTTGAGATGCCAATCATTGATCCGCACGGGTGATTCGGCCATAACCGCCTGTGCCAAGGGAACAACCATATCCGGATTTCATGACCGCCATCGTCACCCGTTTCGCGCCCAGTCCAACCGGGCTGCTGCATCTGGGCCACGCCTATTCGGCACTTTTTGCCTGGGATACCGCGCAGCGCGCCGGCGGGCGGTTCCTGCTCAGGATCGAGGACATCGACCAGGGGCGTTGCCGGCCGGAGTTTGAAGCCGCCATTTTCGAGGACCTGGCGTGGCTTGGTCTCGACTGGGAAAAGCCGGTGCGCCGGCAGTCCGAACATATGGCCGATTACGCTGCCGCGCTTGCCCGTCTCGACGGTGAAGGGCTGATCTACCCCTGTTTTTGCACCCGCAAGGAAATTGCCGAAAGCACTCGCGCACCTCACGGCCCGGCCCTTCATAATCAGGAAGGCCCGCGGTATCCTGGAACCTGCCGCGCCCTCGACCCCCATGAGCGGGCCGACAGGCTGGCGCGGGGCGACGCGCACGCGTTGCGCCTCGACATGGCAAAGGCGCTGGCCCGGGTGGCTTCGCCGCTGGTCTGGCATGATCGGGCAAAAGGCAGGGTGGTGGCGCACCCCGAACAACTGGGTGACGTGGTTTTGGCGCGCAAGGACACGCCCACCAGCTATCATCTGTCGGTGACCGTGGACGATGCGCACCAGGGCGTGACCCTGGTCACCCGCGGTCAGGATCTGTTCCACGCCACGGATGTGCATCGCCTGCTGCAGGCACTCCTTGATCTTCCCACGCCGGAATATCATCACCATGATCTGCTGGTGGATGGCGCCGGACGCCGGCTCGCCAAACGCCACAGGGACGATACCATTGCCATGCTGCGCAAGCGGGGGGTGACCCCGGACCAGGTGCGTGCCCGCGTCGCGCGGCACCCCAAGGCGGCATTGGTTTAGGCGCCAGTGCGCGCCTTAACCGCTTTTCAACCACTTGTGGGGCAAAAAGGGGCCTGGAACGCCTGCCTTCGGGCTTTTGCATCACTGGTGGTAGGGCATTGGGGCAACAGGGCAATGGGACGACGGACGTCAGTGCAGGTTAACGGTGGCCGTGACCCGAACCGTTCGCGATCCGGTATCCTTTCCGCCGGTCTTGCTCCTGTTGCTGCCGCTCTGGATTCCCTCCTGCGCCGTCCCGATGGGCGCTGTGCCCGGTCCGGGGAACGGATCGAACCGGGGTTTGGCGGACCCGCCGAACCGGATCGGGGCGACCGGCAGGCAGGGGTCACAGAGGCCCTGCTGGCGGTCGAGGGCCCGGCTGCGAAGGCGCAGGCAGCGGCACTCAGGGCCCTCGCGCAGGTCAACGCGCATGACTTCGACCGTGGATCCATTCGCCAGATTTACGCCCTGGCCGACCGAACCGCACGGGCCGCGGGAGACTACACCGCCGTCGTGGCCGAGACATTGGGGCTCGTTCCGGGGCACGGGCCCGTGGAACCGGTCTGGGCCAACGGGCTCGGACCTCGGTTCGAAGCGATGGCCGCGGCCGCTGAGGCTGTTGTTACCCATGCCACCGGCACCTCCCGCCGCAAAGCCGCGGGTACCCTCCGGACGGATTGACTAGGAGCGGGACGCTAGCGCACCCGCTTGAGACTGGCCCGGCTGAAGTCGGCTTCGCTTAATCCGGTTCGAAACGCAAACTGCGAAACCACCAACCGGGTGCTCTTTCCGGTGCGCAGATTTTCCATGAAAAGGTCATGGGCGCGCCAGAATCGGCCTTCGTAGAGCCGATAGTCGCCGTAGGTCAGTGTTTTTATGTGGTCGCCGCGCCGGTCGAAAAAGTCGACCCGCATGGGCCGAAGTTCGGCGCTGTCCAGCCAGACTTCCTGCCGGCTGTAGCCGGAGCCGGTATAGCGCGGCCGGCGTTCGATCACGTGGCAGGTAAAGGGCCCGCAGGGCGCATCCCTGAGCCACAGATGATCGTATTTCGCGACCTCTGGCGCGGTCAGGTCCTCGAACGCGAACTCGCTGCCCATGAACGGGCCCGACCGATTGGCGCCCGAGATCCGCTTGACCCGCTTCAGTTCCGGAAGGTAGAGCCACTGATCGTCGGGTTCCACCCCCCGGGAATGAGACAGAAGCGCCGTACCCGCGATGTCCCGGGGCTGGTCAAAAATCACCAGCGAGCGGTCGCCTTCGCCGTCCACTTCCAGGGTCTTGATGCGCAGGGCGCGCACCGCCTCGTCGCCCCGGGCATTGCGCAGAATCATGTGCATGGCGGCCACGCTATCGCCAAAC
This sequence comes from Alphaproteobacteria bacterium, assembly GCA_003695065.1. Lineage (GTDB taxonomy): Bacteria > Pseudomonadota > Alphaproteobacteria > Sphingomonadales > Govanellaceae > J090. The sequence continues at coordinate 980 of RFJA01000128.1, read as the reverse complement.
CCGCTGAACCGGGCATCGGCTTCCCGGGCCAGGCGCACCCCTTTGTCAGCCGCCATTTCGGCCGCGGGTGCTATCACCGGAAAGGTCAGGACGGCGAGGCAGAACAGAACTTTGTCAATCCAGCGGCGCATGGGTATTCCGTTTCGATCCTGTTGTGACGGCAACCAGTGCCGGCAACAGCGTCAGGTCCGTCGCCAGGGCGATGGCGATCACAGAAGCGGTCATCAGGCCAAGATAGGCGTTGATCAGGAAATCCGAAAGGGCCAGGGTGAGAAACCCGGCGATGAGCACCGCCGCCGTCACCATGAGGGCCGGGCCCACCGTGCGCCCCACCGCTGCCAGAGTGGCAACCCTGTCAGGGTGTTCGGATTGCGCTCGCAATCGGCTGAACCTGGTGATCATATGGACTGCAAAATCCACGATCAGGCCAAGCGCGGTGGTTCCCACCACTGCGGCATAGAGCCCGATTTCGCCCTTGATGACAGCCCATAGACCAAAGCCAAGGACGATCGGGACAAGGTTCACCAGTACACTCAGGCCGCCAAGCTTTGCGCTTCTGAGCGACAGGATCAGCGACGCCGCGATCATGATCAAGGCCAGCATCGCGCCCCGGGCCATGCTGTTCAAGGTTCGCTCGGTCAGATAGGCGAAAATGATGGCAACGCCGGTGCCCTGCGCACCCCGCATCTGTGCTGGCATGTTGTGTGCCAGCCAGTTTTCCGCCCGGTCTTTCAGATCCTGCATCTGGCCGGTGGAGATGTCGTCCATCACCGCGGTAACCCGCGTCGCCGATTTGGCCACATCGATCCGGTCGTTGAGGTCGCGCCCCACCGGCAGCGACATTTCGTAAAGCAGCATGTACTGGGCCGCCAGTGCCCGCGAGTCCGGTAGTTTGTACCACGCAGGGTCATCGCCATGCATATTGCGATTGAGTCGTTTCATGATTTCCGGGAAGGCGGTCACATGGGTTACTTCGGGCT
>RFJA01000127.1 GCA_003695065.1 Alphaproteobacteria bacterium | reverse complement strand
CTGTCGGTAACCAGTGCCGAAAGCGGCACCGCGACCGAGGAAGTGGCCGTGACCTATCAGGGGGAGCCGATGGAAATCGGCTTTAATGCGCGCTATCTCCTGGACATTCTGGCCCAGATTGATGGTGATGTGGTTCAGACCCTGCTGGCCGATGCGGCGTCGCCCACCATCATGCGTGACGCGCAAGATGAAAGCGCCTTGTATGTGCTGATGCCGCTTCGGGTGTGACCCCCTGTGTAAGCAAACGACCATGGCAATATGGCCGGGAGGCGAGGCGGTGCCAGTCGGCGGGCCGGCTATCCCGGACGCTGGTCGTGAAGGTAATGTAATGCGGTATGCGGTCACCCGACTCAGACTTGCGGACTTTCGCAACTATGCCCGCCTTGCCCTTGATGTGGACGAGCGCACGGTGGTGCTGACAGGCGACAATGGAATGGGCAAGACCAACCTGCTTGAAGCGATCTCCTACCTGGCGCCGGGGCGCGGGCTGCGGGGTGCCAAGCTGGCGGAGGTCACGCGGATTGGTGGCGCTGGACGGGGCTGGTCGGTGGCGGCCACGGTTACCGGTCCCGAGGGAGCGCGCGCCATTGGCACCGGCCTTCAGCCACGTCCCGGTCAGGACGGGGGTGGTGGGGATCGCCGGGTCGTCCATATCGACCGCCAGCCAGCAGGCGGCCCCGCGGCGCTTGGTGACGTGGCCCGGGTAATCTGGCTGACCCCTCAGATGGACCGCATTTTTGGCGAGGGGCCGTCGCCGCGCCGGCGTTTTCTCGACCGGTTAGTGGTTGCGCTCAACCCCGGCCATGGCCGGGAGGTGTCGGCTTATGAGCGAGCCATGCGGGAACGCAACCGGTTGCTGGCCGAAGGGGGCGCTGATCCGGCATGGCTCGGGGCGCTGGAGGCGCGCATGGCGGCGCACGGCGTTGCCGTGGCGGCGGCTCGTCTCGACGGGATTCATCGCCTTCAGGCCGGGATGGAGGTGACGGTAAGCGCTTTTCCCCTGGCCGTTCTCGATGTGAGCGGCGTACTGGAGGATGTGCTGAAGTCCCGTCCTGCGGTGGAGGCCGAGGACTGGTTCAGGGATCGCCTTGCTGCCGGGCGGCACCGCGACGCGGCGGCCGGGCGTGCGGTCGAGGGACCGCATACCAGCGACCTGCGTGTTCATCATGCAACCACCGGCATGGCTGCCGAGCTTTGCTCTACCGGTGAGCAAAAGGCACTGTTGATCGGCATCACGCTGGCCAGTGCGCGCCTGGTGGCGGCAGAAAGCGCGGCGCCGATCCTGTTGCTCGACGAAGTGGCAGCGCACCTGGATGAGCGGCGCCGTGCCGCGCTGTTCCAGGAAATCGAAGGGCTTGGCGCTCAGGCCTGGTTGACCGGCACGGATACCGCGGTCTTTGCCGCCCTCGGCGGGCGGGTGCAATTTTATTCTGTCGCCGATGGCCTGCTCCACGAGGCGGCGTAATTTCCATTTTTCCAAAAGGTAGTTTGTGATGACCGACCAGACCGACAACCAGACACCCGGAAAAAACGGTGCGGACGACTACAGTGCCGATTCGATCAAGGTGTTGCGGGGTCTCGATGCCGTTCGCAAGCGCCCCGGCATGTACATCGGAGATACCGAGGATGGATCGGGCCTTCACCACATGGTGTTCGAGGTCACCGATAACGCGATCGACGAGTCTCTGGCCGGGTATTGCGACAGGATCGTGGTGGCGCTGAACGCCGATGGTTCGGTCACGGTCACCGACAACGGTCGTGGCATTCCCACCGACATCCATGAAGAAGAAGGGGTGTCGGCGGCTGAAGTGATCATGACCCAGCTTCATGCCGGTGGCAAGTTCGACCAGAATTCGTACAAGGTATCGGGTGGTTTGCATGGGGTCGGCGTGTCGGTGGTGAACGCGCTGTCCGAGCGTCTGGAATTGCGCATCTGGCGCAACGGAAAAGAGCATTTCATGCGTTTTCACCACGGCGAACCGGAAGCGCCGCTTGCGGTGGTGGGGGACGCCGGCGATCGTACCGGTACCGAGGTCACCTTCCTGCCTTCGTCCAGAACCTTCAAGACCACAGAGTTCGATTTCGACCGGCTGGAGCACAGGTTTCGGGAGCTCGCCTTTCTCAATTCCGGCGTGCGCATTATTCTTGAAGACCATCGCCATGCCGATCTGCGCCGCGAGGAACTTTTCTATGAAGGCGGCATTACCGCCTTTGTGAGTTTTCTGGATCGCAACCGATCGTCGCTGATTGACAGCCCGATTACGGTCGCCGGGGAGAAGGACGGGATCGTTTTCGAATGCGCCATGCAGTGGAACGACGGTTACCATGAAAGCGTCCACTGCTTCACCAACAACATCCCGCAGCGTGACGGGGGAACGCACCTGGCCGGGTTCCGCGCTGCGCTGACCCGCACCATCAATGCCTATGCCAACGAAATGGGCGTGGCCAAGCGGGAAAAGGTATCTCTGACCGGCGACGACGCCCGCGAAGGGCTGACCGCTGTCATTTCGGTCAAGGTGCCGGATCCCAAGTTTTCGTCCCAGACCAAGGACAAGCTGGTTTCTTCGGAGGTGCGCCCGGTGGTCGAAAGCCTGCTTGCCGACAAGCTGGGCCAGTGGTTTGAGGAACATCCCGGTGAAGCGCGCACCATCCTGTCCAAGATCGTGGAGGCGGCCGCCGCGCGCGAAGCCGCCCGCAAGGCGCGTGAACTGACCCGGCGCAAGGGCGCGCTGGATGTCTCCAGCCTGCCCGGCAAGCTCGCGGACTGCCAGGAACGCGATCCGGCCAAGGCGGAGCTGTTCATCGTCGAGGGGGATTCCGCCGGCGGATCGGCCAAGCAGGGCCGGGCGCGGCGCAATCAGGCGATTCTGCCGCTCAGGGGCAAGATCCTGAACGTGGAACGGGCGCGCTTTGATCGCATGCTGTCCTCCAATGAGATCGGCACCCTGATTACCGCACTGGGGACCGGGATCGGGCGCGACGATTTCGACATCGAGAAGCTGCGCTATCACAAGATCATCATCATGACCGACGCCGATGTGGACGGCGCCCATATCCGCACGCTTCTGCTGACCTTCTTCTATCGCCAGATGCCGGAGTTGGTGGAACGGGGACATCTCTACATCGCCCAGCCGCCGCTTTACAAAGTGAGCCGGGGCAAATCCGAGGTTTATCTCAAGGACGATGCGGCGCTGGAAGAATATCTGATCGGCAACAGCATCGACGAGCTGGTGCTGGTTACCGAGGACGGCGTTCAGCACGGTGGCGACGATTTGCGCGACTTTATCGAGCATGCCCGGGCGACCAAGCGGGCACTCGACCAGGTGCCGACCCGCTACAATCGGGAAATCATCGAGCATCTGGCGGTGATGGGCGTCCTCAACCCTGATCATTTGTTCGATCCGGGGCGCGCCCAGGAGGTGGTCGACAAGGTTGCGGCGGCGCTCAACGTGGCGGCGGCCGAAGGCGAGAAGGGCTGGGCCGGTCGCGGCGCCGAAGGGGGCGGCGTGATCTTTACCCACGAGGTGCGCGGCGTCACCGACGCCTACGTCATCGACCGCGCCTTTATCGAGAGCATGGAAGCGCGCCGGCTTGACGCCAAGGCGTCAGAGAAAAAGGAAGCCTATGCGCGACCTGCCATCCTCAAGGTCAAGGGTCGCGATGTCGAGGTGGCGCTGCCCACCGTTCTGCTGCGTGAGGTGCTGGCCAATGGTCGCAAGGGGCTCAGCATCCAGCGCTACAAAGGGCTTGGCGAGATGAATCCCGAGCAACTTTGGGAAACCACGCTTGATCCAGAAGCCCGCTCGCTGCTTCAGGTGAAGGTCTCCCATGCCGATACGGCCGACGAAATCTTCACCAAGCTGATGGGGGATGTGGTCGAGCCCCGCCGTGACTTCATTCAGGAAAACGCCCTGTCGGTGGCGAATCTCGACGTTTGACGCGCAGGACAAAAAAAAACGGGAACCCCGATCGGCGTCGACGCCGCCGCTTCTGGCGGCTGCTTCACTGGCTGGTTGTGGTCGCGGCATGGGGCGCGTTCGCACTCGCGGTGATCGGTGTCTATCTCTCGCTAGGTCTGCCGGCGGTATCGGAATTTCGGCCTCCGGCTCTGGAGCCGAGCGTGGTGGTGTTGGCGCGCGACGGGTCGACCATTGCCACCTATGGCGACGTGTCGGGGGAATGGCTGGATTACGAGGAACTTCCCCCAGTCCTCGTGGATGCGGTGATCGCCACCGAGGACCGGCGATTCTGGCGCCACCATGGGGTTGACCTGCGCGGCGTGGCGCGCGCCATGTGGAACAATCTCAAGGCCGGTCAGATCGTCGAGGGCGGCAGCACCATCACCCAGCAGCTTGCCAAGAACCTGTTCTTGTCGCCCGAGCGCACCTGGAAGCGCAAGATCCAGGAACTGATGCTGGCTCTGTGGCTGGAGATCAAGCTCGACAAGGAAGAGATTCTGGCGCTCTACCTCAATCGCATGTATCTGGGTGCCCGCTCCTATGGCGTGGACGCGGCGGCGCGCACCTATTTCGGGCACGGCGCGCGCACGTTGGCGCTGGGCGAGGCGGCGCTGCTTGCCGGACTGCTGAAAGCACCCTCGGCGCTTTCCCCGCTGCGCGACTACGACATGGCGGTCCGGCGCAGCCACGAGGTCCTCTCCAACATGGTGGAAGCGGGCGTCCTGACCGAGGAAGCCGCACGCCATGCGCGCGACCATCCACCCGATACCCTCAGGCCCGGTCCGGGTACCGACTCCCGTTATTTCGCCGATTGGGTGGTGGACTCATTACCTGCCGATGTGCGCGCCGCCGGGGTTCCGCTGATCGTCCATAGCACGTTGGACCCCACCGCCCAGGCGGTGGCGGAACGAGCCTTGCAGCGCCGGCTCAGCACCGAGGGTGCCGATCGCAGGATCAGCCAGGGCGCCGTCGTGGTGATGAGCGCGGACGGTGCGGTGCGTGCCATGGTCGGGGGGCGGTCCTACGCCGACAGCCAGTTCAATCGCGCCGTTCAGGCGCACCGCCAGCCGGGGTCCGCGTTCAAGCTGTTCGTCTATCTCGCCGCGCTTGACGCCGGCCTCGGGCCGGACAGCCGGATGCGCGACAGCCCGATCGTGCTCGATGGGTGGCAGCCGGAAAACTACGACGACGCATATCGTGGAATGATTACGCTGCGCGAGGCCTTTGCCGATTCGGTCAATACGGTGGCGGTCAAGGTCGCCGAGCGGGTCGACCGGCGCCGGGTCATCGATGTGGCGCATCGGCTTGGCATTCAGTCCCGGATCACGCCGCACCCGAGCGTGGCGCTCGGGACTTCCGAGCTGACCCTGCTTGAGATGACCACGGCCTATGCGGTGATCGCCGGCGGCGGCTACGCGGTTCGCCCCTATGGGATTATCGAGGTGCGCAGCAGCCGGGGTGAGCTCATGTACCGGCCGAACTTCGATCTGCCGGAGCGGATCGTCTCACCCCGGGCGACGGAGATCATGCGCGATATGCTGGCCCATGCGGTGTCCGACGGGACCGGCAGGGCGGCCCGGTTTGCGCGGCCCGCCGCCGGCAAGACCGGCACCAGCCAGGACTTCCGGGACGCCTGGTTCATCGGTTTTTCGGGCGACTATGTGGCAGGGGTGTGGCTTGGCAACGATGACGGCACTCCAATGGTCCGGGTCACCGGTGGCAGCGTCCCGGCCCGGTTGTGGCGTGATGTGATGGTGGGACTCTATCAGGGCATGACGGTTGAACCGGTGGGCCGGCCGATGCGCCGCCCCGCACCTGAAGCGCGTGAACCGGACAGCGAGGAAGGTGGGCTGTTTGATCGTTTGCGCGAGTCCGTGGGGGAATTGGGAGACGGGCGTTAACGTCCGATGCGGTGCAGCGCCGCGCCATTCCGTTTGAGCCAATCGCGCGCCTGGCGGGGGTCTCCTACCAGCGTGTCCACCACCCGCCAGAATCGGGGCGAGTGGTTGAGTTCCACCAGGTGCGCCACTTCATGGGCCACCACGTAGTCCGATACGAACCGGGGCGCAAACACCAGCCGCCATGACAACGACAGCGTGCCCGTGGAGGAACAGCTTCCCCACCGGCTTGTGGGGTCGCCGATGCGCACCCGGTTGACCGTCTGGCCGACCAGTTCGGCAAAATAAGCGGCGCGCCTGATGAGCAGTCGGCGCGCTTGCGCCCTGAGCCAGCCTTCGAGCCGCCTGTCGAGATTTTCCACTGGCCCACCAGCGACGATGCAGCGCCGCTGCACATCATGGTGGCATCCGATCAGATCAGGGCGGTGATCAATCACATGATCCTGACCATACAGCGGCACGGTGACCCCCGGTTGAAGCGGGATCGCAGCGGGCAGGGCGGCGCGGCGTTCGGCCAGCCAGTCGCGATGGTGTTGGACGAAGCGAAGACCGTCGGCTTCCGGGACCCGGGGCGGCAGGGTTACCACGGCATCTCCGGTCACCGGATCAACCCGCAGCTTGATGCGGCGCGCTCGTGGGTGGCGACGGATGCGTGGCGCCCGCTCCATCAGTCCGAAATGGCGATGATGTGGTCGTGCAGGTCACCGGCGTCGCGTTCCGACAGGGCGAAATCGCTGACCGCAATGCCGGCGGTGCGGACCGTTTCCGGGTCACCCGATACCAGCGGATGCCACCAGGGCAGATCCTGGCCTTCGGCAAGCAATCGATAGGCGCAGGTGGTCGGCATCCATGGCAGCTCGTGCACCTTTTCGGGATCGAGCACCACGCAATCGGGGACCAGTCGCTTGCGCTCCGCATAGCGGGTGCATCGGCAGGTTTTCAGGTCAAGAAGCCGGCAGGTCACGTTGGTATAGGCTATCTCGCCGGTGTCCTCGTCTTCAAGCTTGTGCAGGCAGCAGCGCGCACAGCCATCGCACAGCGACTCCCATTCGTCGCGAGTCATCTCGTCAAGCGTCTTGCGCTTCCAGAATGGCGCGTCGGGCTGCGCGGTCACTTCACCAGCTCCGCCAGCCGCGCTGCCATGGCCTGGGGAGCAAATCCGGAGGAGAAATGGGCGAGATAGTTGCCATCCGGGTCCATCAGGAACATGATGGCGCTGTGATCCATCAGATATTCTCCCTCGGCTTCGCTGTCGACCTTGCGCCGATAGACCCGATAGGCTTTGGCCGCTTCGGCGATTTCGGCTTCGCTGCCGGTGAGTCCGAGCAGTTTGGGATGAAACAGGGAGACGTATTTGCGCACCACCTCCACCGTGTCGCGTTCCGGGTCGATGGTCACGAATACCGGCTGCACGCGATCCAGGACCCCTGGATCGAGCAAGTCGAGTGCCACCGACATGTTCTGCAGATCGACCGGGCAGACATCAGGGCAATAGGTGTAGCCGAAATAGATCAGCATATAACGCCCGCGAAAGTCCTTTTCGGTCACCCGCTCGCCGTCCTGGTTGATCAGCGAGAACGGCCCGCCGATCAGCGGGCGGGCATCGTTGGTGGGCGAGGGGGTCATCATCCAGGTCGCCAGGCCCACTGCCACGGCGATCACGCCAATCCAGAGCCATTTTGCCATGTTCGCGCCGCTTTTGTCTGCCATGCTGTCCTCTTGCGGTGATCGCGGCCGTTTGCCCTCGGCCCTTGCAGGCTTTATATAGGGTGCTTCCGGGCTTGTCCAAAGCTTGCTCGGCCGCATGGAAGGGAACAGTTTAGAGGATGTCTGGTTTGGGATCACGTCGATTTGCGCTTGCTGCCGGTGCGCTCGTCCTGGGATTCGCGCTGGTTCTGGCTCCGGTGCAGGGGACGGCCCAGTTCTCGCCCACCTTCGAGTTGTTGCAGGCGCTCAAGAAAAGCGACTTCTATGGTATCAAGACCAATGCGCTCAAGGGGGCCAATGTCAATGCCCGGGACGATGACGGCGTACCGGCGCTGGTGATCGCTGCCGAAATGCGCCAACCGGGGGTCGTCAAATTCCTGATCGAACAGGGAGCCCATGTCAACGCCACTACCGAGCGCGAGAAGGAAACGGCGCTGATGCGCGCGGTCGCCGCGGGTGACAAGACCAGTGTTGCGGTATTGTTGTATTACGGGGCCGACCCGAACATGGGGGACCGGCTGGGCGAGACCGCCCTGATGAAGGCGGCGCGCACGGGCAAGAGCGAGATCGTGGACTTGTTGATCGAGGCGGGCGCGGATCTGCATCTGGGAGACAACACCGGGCTGACAGCGCTTGATTACGCCAAGCGGGCGCGCAAACGCCAGATCGTCAAGCAGCTTGAAGAGGCGGGCGCCGAATACTGACCACAACCGCCTATTGCGCCTTTTTGGCAGGGTAGCTTCCCTGGAACAGCAGAAAATTGTGCTGTTGGCCGAACTCTACGGCGGCCTTGCTGGTGCAGTCGGTCAGAATGATCTTGGTTGTACCGGCGGCGCGTACCGTTTCGGCCAGTGGCGCCGACCATTCGCTGCGGAACTCGAAAGCCAGGGTTTCCCGCCACGCCACCTTGAAAAAATGCGTGTCGAGGCGGGCCGGATTGAAAAACGCGAAAGCGTAAGGGTCCCACCCGTCAATGCAAATTTTATGACCGGCCTGCAGGACTTTGTCTCGCGCACCGAGAAACATGTGGGCGTTGCGCATGACCGTGGTCCAGGCGAACTCGAACAGGATCGGGGTGCGGGCCACCGAACGGTAGTGAGCGTTGAATTTCTCGAAGTCGGGATCGAGCACGGTTTCCGGCGAGACCGGAATGGTCAGCGCCAGGGGTACCGTTCCGTTTCCGGCGAACAGGTGGCCGACCGTCTTCTCGTCGAGATCGCTGGTCAGGGTGCGCAAAAGCCACAGGTCATGGACCCCGCCCCGTTTGCTGCCATACCACTGTTTCAATGCTTCTACGCGAAAATAGAACTCTGACAAGATCGCTGCGGGCGCGGTGTTCCGACTCCACGCATAAACCGGATCGGCGGAGACGTATCGGGCCAGGAGCGGAACCTCTGGCGCTTGCTGTTCAGGCTCAGGCCGTGCCGCCGTTTCAAACGCGATGACGCTGCTGTCCGGTGCGTCATTCCGGCTGGCGCCATGGGTTGCGAGGTCCTTGGCATTGGCCAGGAATGCTTCGTAATCGCGCTCCATATTGTAGTGGGTGCAGAACGGATCTTCGTCCTGACTGCGTTCCAGATCCCTCAGCCGGGCGTCGTCCCGGAACATGTAGCGCAGTTTCAGCACCACGTCGTCCAGCTCGCGCAAGGTGACGCCCTTGGCAACGAATACGATGTCGTGGTTGCCAAGCCGGAAAAGCTGGCCGTCATATTTTCTGACCAGTGGGTTGAAGTGGCTGGCGGCGATGTTGATGTCTTGGGGGTGCTGGCTGGCCCGACTGAGGCGCGACAGGAAGAGATGAACCGCGCGCCGCCCTTTCCTGTGGTTGCTGAGCCGTCTGGCGTAGTCGTAGAGCACCTCTTCCTGTGACGGAAGGCTCTGTCTTGACACTGATTTTCGCCGCCTGATCACGATCGTTCAGAACCCCTACCCGGATAAACCCGCGCAGCGCGCAAGGGAATGACTCATGATGCACCCCAGGGCTTTATGAAATGGTTAAAGTTGTAGCGATCGCTTGACAGAATTTTACGACCGATGCAGCCACCAGGCCTGTTCATTGATGGAATAGATGGGTCGGTAGTGAACGATACTGCTGGCCCTGACCACGTCCTGCATCTGGTTGTCGAGGATCAGCGCCTCCCCGTTGATGTAGACGGCGAGGACGGCATGGGCGGTTTTCAAATTCAGATCCTCGACAACGACCACGCGCATGGCTCCAGGATCGAACCCCAGTGCCTTGAGCGAGTAATATTTGGCAATGGCGTAATCCTCGCAGTCGCCGTCCTTGCGCAGAAACTCGCGCACGCTGGCCCAGTAGTCGGGAACCCCCCAGTTGCGCAAGTCGGTGATGTAGGGTGCTTCGTTCATGAAGGCGTTCACCGCGGAGAGTTTTTCGGTCGTCGATGCGCCATCAAGCGTGGCAATCAGCTCCTGCCATTCGTCGCGGCGGCATTTGAAAGCGGCCGTGATTCGGCACGGTTGCCTGACGCCCTTGCGTGCTTCCTCCCATTGATGGCGGCTGGTCATGTCCGTCCACTTGACAAAGGCGGCAATCCGCTCGCTCCTGGTTTCCGAGGAACCGAATAGTCCCTTGGCCCGTTCGTTTTGGCCGTAGGCCGGCAAGACCGAAATTGCCAAAGCGATAATTGCGGCTGTCAGTCCCAAGCCTTTCATGTCGTCCCCTGTTCAGCCCGTATGGTAAAAAATTCAGGAAACCGTTAGGGTTAAGACCATGCCACCACAGGGTTAACCGTCGCTTAATCAAGGGGGATGCAGGGTATGACGAACGGGGACGCGAAACCCGGACAGCAAGCTGGCGAGGCGCGCGCCGCGCGACGCATACCCCGCAGCGTCATCGGCCTAGCCGTAGCCATCGTGATTTTGGCTGTGGTCGGGTTTCTGCTGATCGCTCGACTCATCGACTCCAACAAGGAACGGGAACTCGACGCCTGGTACCGCCAGCTTGGACTGGTTGCCGACAGCCGCGCGGCGGCCGTGGATGACTGGCTTTCGGCGCAGCGTGCTGCAATCGACGGTGTGGCCGGCAATCCCACGGTGCAGTTCTTCATGACCGAACTGGCCTGGGCGGGGCGCCTCGAAGACGTCACAGACGGCGACGCCCGGTTGCAGATCCTGCGCAACTATCTGCTGTTCTCGGCCGAACAGACGGGTTTCACCGCGCCACCCGAAGGGGCCGACGTTCCCGCCAATATCGAGCGTAAGGCCCGTGCCGGCATCGCCATTCTGACGCGGGACGGAAAGCCGGTGGCCGCGACTCCGTGGACACCGCGGATCACGGATCGGCTCGGCGGACTGGATGCTCTCGCCCGTTCCGGCGAGAGCCGCATGATCGGCCCGTTCAAGGGAGAGACCGGCGAACCCTCGCTTGCCGTGGTGGCGCCAATCGCCGCATTCGAAGGGGGGGCGTCCGAGGACGGCGCAGTTGGTTTCGTGGTGGGGGTGCGCCTGCTTGGTCAATCGCTTGCGGAGCGTCTCAGCCAGCCTGGCGACCAGACACGGACCGGGCGCAGCTATCTTGTAGCGCGGGAGGGAGATCGATTGCGCTATCTTGCCGGGGCGGAGGATGCGCCGGCTCCCGCGCTGCCGGCCGACTCGCAGCGCCTGGCCGCGGCTTTTGCCGCCCAGGTTCCCGGAGAATATGCGCTGCGCATCGATTATCTGGGGAATCCGGTTTTGGTCACCGGCCGGGCACTGACGCAGGCGCCGTGGATTCTCGTGCGCACCGTTTCGGCAGAGGAGGCGCTTGGTGAGGCCGAAGCCCGTGCCCGGTCCCTGATGATCATCTTTGCACTCGTGCTGGTATCGCTGGTGGTCGGGGTGTTGCTATTGTGGCGCCACGGTGCGTCGGTTCGGGTTGCCGAGGCGGCAAGCCGCCACGCCGCGCTGGCGGACCAATTGGAACGCCTGACCCGGTTTTTGCGGACCGTGACGGACAGCCAGCCCACTGCCATTGCTGCGGTCGATGCGGATGGTCATTTTCGCTTCGTCAACCGCAAGGGGGCGGACGATGTGCGTATGGCGATCCCTGATATTCTGGGCAAAACCATTGCGGCGGTGTTCGGGGCGGCGCGCGGGCGCGGGCTGGACGCCGACAACCGGGAAGCGCTTGCCACGTCGCGCCCGGTCAGCCGAATCCGCAGCTTCGAGGACGACACCGGCGAACGCATCGTAAAATCCGACCACATTCCCATCGAGATTCCCGACGGCATCGCCGGTGGTGCGGGCGGTCCCGGGGTGCTGATGGTGATCGAGGATGTCACCGAACTGGTGACCGAGAGGGAACGGCGCGAAAACACCCTGCGCCAGTTGGTGACCACTCTGGCAACCATTATCGATGGGCGTGACCCCTATGCTGCGCGCCATTCGCGCATGGTTGCCGACGTTGCCGAAGCGATCGCCCAGGACATGGGGCTTGACGACGTGACCGTGGAGACGGCGGAAATCGCTGGCGCATTGATGAATCTGGGCAAGGCGCTGGTCCCGCGGGAGATTTTGACCCGGGGTGGCGAGCTGTCTTCAAGTGAGCTCGACGCCATCCGCAACAGCATTCTGAAAAGCGCGGAGTTGCTGAAGGATGTGGAATTCGATGGCCCGGTGGTGGAGACCATACGCCAGGTGCAGGCCCATTGGGACGGCAGTGGCCTGCCGCCGGGTCTGGCGGGTGAGGATATCCTGATCACCGCACGGATCGTTGCCGTGGCCAATGCCTTTGTGGGCATGATCAGTGCCCGCGCCTACCGCGATCCGCTGCCCATGGACGAGGTGATTCGCCTCCTTCTCCAGCAGGTGGGAACCGTGTTCGACCGCAAGCCGGTGGCGGCGCTGGTCAACTATCTGGACAATCGGGGCGGGCGCGCCAAATGGGAGGCCATTTCACGCGAAACGGCGCGCTTCGGCCAGAACAGGCAGTAAAAGAGCATTTGGCCGCACAACCCGTGACTACATCCCGCCGCCGGGTTCGTCGAGGGCGTATTTGAGCAGGCCTTCGGTGATGTACGCGAAGGTCTCGTCAAGGGAGTCGCTGACCTTGAACAGGTCAAGATCGGATCGGCTGATGGTGCCGAATTCCACCAGCGCGTTGAAATCCACAACCCGATCCCAGAATTCCCTGCCGAACAGCACGATGGGAACCTTCTTGGTCACCTTGCGGGTCTGAATGAGAGTCAATATTTCCATCACTTCATCGAGCGTGCCGTAGCCGCCTGGCATCACCACGAAAGCCTTGGCCAGATAGGCGAACCAGAACTTGCGCATGAAGAAGTAATGAAACTCGAAATTGAGATCCGGCGTGATGTAGTCGTTGCCGGTCTGCTCAAAGGGCAGCGAAATGCCGAGTCCCACGCTCTTGCCCCCGGCTTCCTTCGCGCCCCGGTTGGTGGCTTCCATCAACCCGGGTCCGCCGCCCGAGGCGACCACGAAGCGGCCTTCCTGCCCGTCAAGGTTCATTGACCAGCGGGTCAAACGGTGCGCCAGCTCGCGGGTTGCTTCGTAATAGCGGGACATTTTGAGCTGATGTTCCGCCGGGGCGGTATCATCGCCACCCCGGCGGGCAGCTTCGAGCGCCGCTTCGGCGTCCGCGCGGGAGCGGATCCGAGCCGAGCCGAAAAACACAACCGTGTCCTTGATGTTGTGGAGTTCAAAGCGTTCCTGGGGCGCCAGATACTCGGACATGATCCGCAGCGGCCGGGCGGCCGGACTGTTGATGAAGTGCGAGTCCCGGTACGCCTTGATCGGTTTGCCGGGGGTATTGGTGTCACGTGGCGTCATGCCGCAGACCTCGTCAAATGTCGGAACAGATTGGATGGCTATTGCCAGTTTCCAATCCTATCCGCAACAGCTTACTGCATGTTTGACGGTGTGCCCGGCTGGGTGTGCATAAAAAAGCCCTGCCGCGGGCGGCGGCAGGGCAGCGGTGCACAGAGAGATTAGAGGGAAGGAAAACAACTCTTCGGGAAGAGCCGTTTTCCACGTGTCCCGCACCATCCACCACCCTCAAAGCCCCCACGCTGATCAGCAGGGCGGATGATGCTGACACGAACCAACACAAGGGAATGCGCTGATTGCTGCCAATCTAGCGAAAACAGCCGGTGCGCAAATTGATTCCGGTCAATTTTCCGCAAAATGTCGAGCGCCATGGGGCCAGCCCGGGACCGGGACGCTAGAAAGAGCTGTACCCCGCCTGCGGCACGACTTCCCGGTAAAACAGGTGCTGGCCGAACTGGACCGTCTTTTTCAGGCTGCTGGCCCAGTAGGGCGCCACATAGGTGGCATGATAGTGGGTCGAGGCATTGGTGATGTCCTCGCTTGCCCCGGCCAGTGCCTTGAGCGCGATCTTCAGCGACTGATTCCACGCCGCCATGTTGTAGGCCCGATCCGAGCGGCCATCGCAGGCGAAGGAAAACTGGCAGCGGTTGCGGCGGTGTTCGTTCTGGAATACGACGGCGCAGATGGTGTTGGGGTATCGACGGTCACGAACTCGATTGAGGACCACGTGGGCCACCGCCATCTGGCCGAGGACGGGTTCGCCCCGTGCCTCGAAGTAAACGGCCTGGGCCAGGCACCTGTATTGGCGCGATACAGCCAGTTCCCGTTTTGAGACATCGGCCACATCACGGGCAATTTCGGTCATGTACCGGGCAACATCGAACAACCGGGCAATCGTTGTCCCGGAGTCCGCGATGGCCGGTGCCGAAGCGCTCGTCCCGGCCCGTGCGTCTGCGCTATTTTCCGTTGCATTTGAAGGGCTTGGCCCGAAAGTCGCCAGGCAGATCAATGCGGCCGCAGCAGCAGGTCTAATCTTCGCCCACATCATCTTTCCCCGCACGATGGTTCCTTCTGTCCAATTCGCTTAAAGCTTCACTAAAATTTTAAGCAATTGGCGTGCCACGACCCCCCAGTCGCACCACGGCAACGCTTAATTGCTAAAAAAGAAGACGAGATTGTGGCGTTGCCGGTGAAATTCGGCCATTCTGATAGCCCTGACACACGGACGGCTTGTTCAAACTGTCAGTTTTTCCGACAGTCCGAGCCAGAATGAGGAGGTCCCGCCCATGATTCGGCCCTTAATTCGGCCCCTATCTCGGCCGATGACTCGAAAGACGTTAGCCTGCGTTGTGATCCTGTTTTTGGCTGGTTTTCTGCCGGCGACCGCGGCAAATGATGCGACGGCGAGGGATCAGGCTTCTTCTCCGGAGGCCGATTACCGAACATATGCCGAGGGCGAGCACAGGAGTGCGGCCAACCGTGCCCGCAATGCCTATCGTCATCCGGTGGAAACGCTCCTGTTTTTCGGGCTCAAGCCTGACATGACGGTGGTCGAGCTGTGGCCAGGCGCTGGCTGGTATACGGAGATCATCGCCCCGATCGTCAGGGATCGGGGCGCCTACTACGCAGCCGGGTTCGATCAGGAGTCTGCGATCGCCTATTTTGGTCGAGTCAATCGGGCGTTCGCCGAAAAGCTGGCGGCGCGTCCCGATCTGTATGGTCATGTGAAAGTTACCGAGCTCGCACCGCCGGAGAAGCTCGACATCGCTCCCCCGGGCAGCGCCGATCTGGTGCTCACCTTTCGCAATCTGCATAACTGGATGGCGCGCGGCCAGGCGGAGACCGTATTGCGCGCCGCTTACCGGGCGCTCAAGCCGGGGGGCGTTCTGGGGCTGGTGGAGCATCGCGGCAACCCGGCAGTGGAGCAGGATCCGAAGGCCGCGTCCGGTTATGTGAACGAGGATTATGCCATTGCGCTGGCCGAAGCGGTGGGCTTCGAGCTGGTGGCGAAAAGCGAGGTCAATGCGAATCCGCGCGACACCAAAGACTACGAGATGGGGGTGTGGACTCTACCGCCGACGCTGCGGCTCGGCGATAAGGACCGGGAAAAATACCTTGCCATCGGAGAAAGTGACCGGATGACCCTGAAATTTGTCAAGCCGGCGGAGTGACCCGCCCTAGTGGTGTTCGTCGCCCCGCAGACCGACACTCCACATCACCCCGACAACACCGCCCTTGATCACCGGAAGGAGGATGAGGGTGAGAGCAATGGCCAGGGCCGGCCAGATCGCCATGTGCAGCCACACGGGCGGGTGGTACATCTGCTCGATCACCAGAAGAAGCGGCACGACAAGGTGGCCCACCACCATGATGGTGAAATAGGGTGGTGCGTCGTCGGCGCGGATCACCCCCAGGGGGGCCCCGCAGCCGGCACATTGGGGCGTCAGTTTCAGATAGCCCGCGAACGCCGCATGATTGCCGCAGTGCGGGCACTTGCGTCGAAGCCCGCGGAGCAGGCCGACCAGCGCTGTTGGGCGGCGGATGAAGCTGGCCAGACTGTGGTCGGTGGCGGTCATGGCGTACCCTCCTCTATCTCTACGCGCGCGTCATAGCACGGTTTTTACCGGTCCGCCACCGTGGTTGACGGCCTGGCTGACAACGCCCGCAGCCGCGCAATCAGGCTGGAGGTGTCCCAGCGGTTTCCGCCCAGCGCCTGGACCTCGCCGTAGAACTGGTCAACCAGCGCCGCCAGCGGCAGGTGCGCCCCGTTGCGCCGTGCTTCGTCAAGTGCGATACCCAGATCCTTGCGCATCCAGTCGACAGCGAAGCCGAAATCAAATTTGTTTTCGATCATGGTTTGGGCCCGGTTGTCCATCTGCCACGACTGGGCGGCGCCCTTGGAAATCACGTCGACGACGGCGGCAGCGTCAAGCCCGGCTTGTTCGGCAAAATGCAGGGCTTCGGCAAGCCCCTGCACCACACCGGCGATGCAGATCTGGTTGACCATCTTGGCAAGCTGGCCTGACCCGGCAGGGCCGAGCAGTTTGACATAGCGGGCGAAGTGATGAATCAGCCCCTCGGCCTGTTCAAAAGGTTCGCGATCGCCGCCAACCATTACGGTGAGCGTGCCATTCTCCGCTCCGGCCTGTCCTCCTGAGACCGGGGCGTCGAGGAAATGCAGGCCGCGCTCGCGCGCGGCGTCATGCAGTTCCCGGGCAATGGCGGCCGACGCAGTGGTGTGGTCAACGAAGACAGCGCCTTTTTTCATGGCGCCGAAGGCGCCGTTGGGGCCCAGGGTCACGGAGCGCAAGTGGTCATCATTGCCGACACAGGCGAACACCACGTCGGCCTCGCGTGCCGCCTCGGCCGGGGTGGCGGCTCGCTGACCTTCATGATTCCGAGTCCACCGCTCGGCTGTGGTGGCGGTGCGGTTGTAGACGGTAACCTGATGGCCGGCGGCGGCAAGGTGCCCGGCCATCGGATAGCCCATGACCCCAAGACCAATGAAAGCGAGCTTGCGTCCCATCAAATCTATCCCTTTGCGGTTTTGTCGACGTGGTCGATATGCTTTCGTTGTCAGGCGGAAATTGCAAGAGCCGATATTAGGCGTTATGAACGGTAGGCCAGTCAGAGAAACGGGAGTTGATCGTGCAGAATTCGGAAGTTATCGCCGTCCAGAATTACCTGAGAAAACTTTTTGGGGGTGACCGAATTCGCCTGAAAGCCGGTCGTCCGGGCCATCCGGTTGAGGTCTACGTGGGCGACGAGTTCGTCGGCACGGTATACCGCGACGATGAAGACGGCGAAGTGACCTACACTCTGACATTGACGGTTCTTGCCAGTGACCTTGATCAGCGCGGCGGGGATTAACACGGTGGTTCACGGCCACCCACGGCTGTTATCAGTCCGTCCCCGATCCAGGTTTTCAACAAAATGGCAGCGCGGGCGGCGGCCTGCGGGCCATGCCACTCGGTGAGGGCCTCACAGAGTTCGGCGAACGGGGCGCCTTCGGTCATGGCTGACAGGCCGACCGCCTCGTCGGTGTCCATGGTCCGGAAGCGGGTGGTCAGACCGTGGCGCCAGACCAGGACGCGTGCGGGGTGGTCCAGCGGATCGGGTTTTTCCACTGTGTCGTGTTCGTCCAGGGCGCGCCACAGTGCTACAACCGGATAGGTCACCGCGACGATCTGCATAGTCGGGTGAAAGCGCAATGTCAGACCAGGCCAGTCGCTGGCTGGAACATCAGCCATGGCATCGACTGTGACCGGGTCCGCGTCGGGTGCATCGAAGGCCTCAACCAGGGCCCATTCGAATCGGGCGAGTTCGGCGAGCGTGGGCTCGTCAGCCCACGGGCGGGTCCGTTCGAGAAAGCCGGGCAGGGACCGGCCAAAATAGCGCAACGATGGATGGGTCGAGGGGTGCCTTGCCATGTAGGCGCGCGCCAGATCGGCAAACAGATGATCGCCCATGAGGGCGGCAAGGCGTTTGTAGTCGGTGGTGAGCGCCTGGGTGAGCCTCGCGGTATAGGCATTGGCGTAGATGGCGATCCGGTCTTCGGGGTCTGGCCCCGGCGTGGTGGTCACATGATCGCGCAAGGCCGAATCGCCTTGGGTAACTGCCGCCCAGAAATCGCGCTGGAGCTGTTCAAGTGTCGCCATTGGCGGTTTCCAGCGCACGGGCGGCGATAGTGCGCGCGGTGTCCAGTTCTTCGAGCAAACTGTCGAGAGGCGGGATATTGTCGTCCCGTTCGATCATGGTGGACACCGGACCAAGGCGCTGAATTGTCGACTCGTAAAGGTCCCACACCGGCGCCGGGACCGGTTGGTCGTGGGTGTCGATGACGTAGTCCCCGTAATCTGTGTGGCCTGCCAGATGAATCTGCCAGACCCTTTTGGGCGGAATCCCGTCAAGATAATCTCCCGGAGCAAAACCGTGATTGATGGCGCTCACATGGATGTTGTTGATGTCGAGCAGCACAAGACAATCGGCGCGCTCGACAACGGCGCGCAGAAATTCCCATTCAGGCATGGCGTCGACCCGGTACGACAGATAGCTCGACACGTTCTCCAGCAGAATTCTCTGGCCCAGGGTGTCCTGCACCCTTTGCACCCGCTCGACCACATGGGCGATCGCCTCCTCGGTATAAGGGAGGGGGTAGAGATCATGGAGATGCTGGCCGCCATGGCCCGTCCAGCACAGATGGTCGGAGATCCAGAGCGGCTCCACCCGGTCCGCCAGGGCCTTGAGCGCACCAAGATACCCGGCGTCGAGGGGATCGCTGCCGCCGATGGAGAGCGAGACCCCGTGCATCGCGATCGGATACTCTTCCCGAATCCGGTCCAGATAGTAAAGGGGCTTGCCACCGGCTACCATGAAATTTTCAGAAATGATCTCGAACCAGTCGACGGCGGGGCGGGTGTCAACGATGGTTCGGAAATGGTCGGGGCGCAACCCCAGCCCAAACCCGGCAAACGGTCGTTCAGCGGCGCGGTTGGTTGCGGGGGGCGCCATATGGACGCTCACTTGGCGGTTCATGGCAGGCCCGTTGGTCAGGCGGCCCATTGCACTGGAACGGGCCGCCTTCTCAACCGGATAAGGTGAAATCGGTCAGCTTTCCTTGACCTCGCCACCGGCCTTGTCACAGTCTTCCTTGGTCATCAGTTTGAAGCCCTGACCCTTGCACGCAGCATGGCCCTTGCATTCGTTTGACGCGGTTTTGCAATCGTTCTGCCCGGCGCAACTGTTGACGCCCCAGCATTTTACTTCCTTGGCCGCGTGGCCGTCCGCTGACGCGATGGTCGGAGCGGTTGCAAACAGGCTGGCGGCGGCAAATGCCATGGCCACACCGCGGACCGCTTTCTTCGGATTATTCATGCGAAACCTCCTCATTTGGTTGGCCTCTTCTTCTTAGCAAAGGAAAAGGGCTGCGAAGAATCAACTTCCTGTGAGGAGGTGGGTCGGGGACCTGACCTGCCCCGTCAGGATGGACGCAGGGCACGCAACTGGTCTTCGAGAAATTCCAGCAGCCGCGCGATGCGTTCGTCCGGTTCGTGCAGCAACAGGCTGACCGCCATGCCCTCCAGCAAATACTGGGTCAGGTCGAGCGCCAGGTCGAAAGCCTCCGGATCGGACTGCCATTCGGGAAAAACCTCCCTGGCGGTTTTGTAGAACTCATGGTCGAAGGCCTGTTGTGCGGGGCGCAGAATGGCCTCCAGTTCCGGGTCGGTACGCGCTGCCACGGCGAGCTCGTGAAAAGCGGCGAACATGGGGTGAGTGACCTGTTTCCAGTAAGACTCTACGGCCATTTTGATCCGGTCCACATCGTCGGGGATTTGCTGGACCGCCTTGCGGAAGGCACGCAGCCGTTTGTCATGGAGATAATCCACCGCGGCGCGCACGATATCGAGCTTCGACGGGAAGTGGTGCAGCATGGCACCCCGTGATAGCCCTGCCTGCTCGGCGATGCGGGTGGTTGTGGTGCGGGCGTAGCCCAGTTTCGTGAAACAGGTGATGGCCGCTTCGAGAATCTGGGTTCTGGTGGTTGCACTTTTTTGCGCCTGCCACCCGAGCGGTTTGTTCTCCACCACGTCTGGCGTCTTGTCGGCAAATCTGATGCCCCGTCGCGCTCTTGTTCGTACCATGTCGGCCTGCTTCGCCCCCCGCAGCTGCTTTCCTGACGGTCCCCTGGCGCCCCACTGGTATCGGCTGCAGCCAGAAACAAACAGTCAATCCTGTTTTAGACCATCTCCGATAGTCCAATCTAGAATGTTCGCGAACAGAAGCCTAGAAAAAATTAAGGGTGGGACCGACCCCGGATCGGGGCGAGATCTGAAGAGTCTAGAAGAAATCGCCCGGCCTGACCAAAGGGGGCACGTCTCGGCCGCGCCGGGCTTGAGGTGGAAAATGGGAGGTCGATCTATTTTTCGCCACTGATGTAGCGGTCGAGCTCTTTATGAAAATGTCGGAGCCGTTGCTCCTGATCGCCCCACAGCGGGCCCTTGAAGGCCCGGGACTTGATGCCCTGCTGAACCACCGGCAGCAGTTCTGCATCCTGATCCAGAACTTCGCCGAGGTCCGGGCGTTCATCAATGCTGGTGCGGATGATGTCCGGTCGTATCGCGCCCGAGGTGTCGGTGCCTTCGGGCAGCCCCATCCACGCCGGTACGGTGTATGTGGGATCGTCAGCCGGGCGGAACAGGGTCATGGTGTCATAGAAGAAGCGATCAGGGTCGGTCGGGTGCGGCATGAAGCGCATCAGGAACGCGCCTTCCGCATGCAGCCCGATTTGCACGTTTGGAAAGATTCCGGTGGCCCAGCTATCGGTAAGCTGGCCGTCGGTCAATTCGGAATAATCAAGACCAAGTTTTCGGGCCCGCTCCCGCTTGGATTTTTGCATGGCGCGGCGCACGTCCTGGGCCGTGCCCTGGAAACTGTCCGGGTCAATACCCGCTTCGCGCATCATCGCCTTCAGGCCTTCGTTGACCGATTCCTGGTCAGGGGCGCGCGGGCTCACCTGTCCCAGCGGCACGATCATGCGGCTGTGGCCGTTGGGATACAGGTCGTACTGAACATTGAGGTCGCCCATCACACCCTGGGTCTGGGGATGAACGGCATGCAGGTGATAACTTTCGTAGAAGGCGTCGACGCCGGTTTTCCAGTTGGCGCCCCATTCGCTGCGCACATGGCGCACCACATACATGTCCTCGATATGATAGCGCCTTATATAGTCGGCGAGCGGCCCAAGAAACTCTTCAAGCGGCTCGGCGTCATCGTCCATGTTGATGAAGATGATGCCGCCACAGGTTTCGGTGCGTACGCTCTGCAGGCCGGGGTTGTGACACACCAGCTCTGGTCGGAAGGATTCCCTGTCGGTGATCTTGCGCAGCTTGCCGTCAAGACCGAACGACCAGGAATGAAAGGCGCAGGTAAACTGGTTGACGCTACCGAAGTCATTCAGGGCAAGACGGTTCCCCCGGTGCGGGCAGACATTGTAATAGGTCTTTACCGCGCCGTTTTCGTCCCGCGTGACGATGAAGGATTCGCCGAGGACCTCGAACGTCAGATAGTCGCCGGGCTCCGGGATGTCGGATTCCACACCGGCGATCAGCCAGACCTTGGTCCACAGCCGTTCCCATTCCTTCTCCTTGTATTCGAGCGAATAGTAGCGAGAGGGGTCAACCACATCGAGACCGTTGTCCACATACGGCTGCTTGGCTTCCAGTGAATCCGGCTGAGCCTCGGGATTGATCACCGGACCCTGCGGCCAAATGGTATCCATCTCATTGTCTCCCAACTTCGATTTGTGTCGCGCGTCCCCGACACTCTCTATACCATATCCGCCGTGCGGAATCAGCAATAGATCGTCTTAGGTCTACTTTGAATCGGATGGTCTTTTCAAAATGTTGAATTTGTGATTCAAGGTGGATGCTGGAGAAGGAGGCCAGCATTCATGCCT
>RFJA01000126.1 GCA_003695065.1 Alphaproteobacteria bacterium | reverse complement strand
CTGAGACGCATGCCAACAACATCGGATCCGGCGCCCGGCTCGCTCATGGCGAGCGCCCCCACATGCTCGCCCGAAATCAGCCTGGGCAGATATTTGCGTTTCTGTTCTTCATTTCCGTTGCGTCTGATCTGGTTGACGCAAAGGTTTGAATGCGCTCCGTAGGACAGGCCCACCGACCCGGAACCACGTGAGATTTCCTCCATGGCGATGGTGTGGGCGAGATAACCCATGTTGGAGCCGCCATATTCTTCCTCGACCGTGATGCCGAGCAGGCCCAGATCACCGAATTTTCGCCACATGTCGGCGGGAAACTCGTTGGTCCGGTCAATTTCGGCCGCGCGCGGGGCCAGTTCCTTGTCCACGAAACGGGCCACCATGTCCCTGAGCGCCGCGATATCCTCGCCATGGCCAAAATTCAATGAAGGAAAGCTGTACATGTCCTGTCTCTCCAGCTTGGTGTTCAGTTGGATTTCCGGTTGGCGCGCAGCGCGCGCGCAACCCTGGAAGCGGGTGGTCGCCCAAGGGCGTCCGAAATGAACCATGCCGTGTCAACGACAGCACCGAGGTCAACACCCGTATCGATTCCGAGCCCATGCAGCATGTAGAGCACATCTTCCGTGGCCACATTGCCCGAGGCACCCTTGGCATAGGGGCAGCCGCCAAGTCCGGCCACCGAACTGTCGACCACAGCGACGCCAGCCTGCAATGCCGCATAGATATTGGCAAGCGCCTGGCCATAGGTGTCATGGCAGTGAATGGCAAGACGATCGACCGGCGCGACCCGGGTCACTGCCTCCAGCATCGCCTGGATCCGGTTGGGCGTTCCCACGCCGATGGTGTCGCCAAGGCTGACCTCACAGACCCCGATATCAAACAGCCGCGCGGTCACTTCGGCCACCTTTTCCGGTGCAATGTCACCTTCATAAGGGCAGCCCACCACGCAGGACACATAGCCGCGCACCGGGATGTCGTGCGCGCGGGCAAGATCCATGACGGGGCGAAACCGCTCTATACTCTCGGCAATCGAGCAGTTGGTATTCTTTTGCGAAAACGCCTCGGATGCCGCGCCAAACACCGCAAACACCTGCGCACCCGCGGCCAGAGCCGCTTCGGCGCCTTTCAGATTGGGGGTCAGCACCGGATAGGCGACGCCGCTTTTCCTGGCAATAGCCGCCATCACCGCGGCATTGTCGGCCATCTGAGGCACCCATTTGGGGGAGACGAACGACGTCGTCTCGACGTAGGTCAAACCAGCCGCCGCCAGCCGGTCCACAAGCGCCACCTTGATTGCGGTCGGCACGGTGCCGGGCTCGTTCTGCAACCCGTCGCGGGGTCCCACCTCGTAGACTGTAACCTTTGCGGGCAGGGCCGTCATGCTTCATCGCTTTCCTTGATCACAGCCAGCGTCGCACCTTCTTCCACCTGCTCGCCCTCACTACAGGCCAGCGACTCGACAAGGCCATCGCCGGGCGCCGTCAGGGTATGTTCCATCTTCATGGCTTCGAGAACCAGAATCGGCTGGCCGGCGCGCACCGCGTCGCCCGCCTTGACCACAACTTTCGTCACCTTGCCGGGCATTGGCGCGGTAATGGTGCCGGCGCCGCCTGCCACTTCATCGGCTGCAACACCGGGATCATAGTAGCGCAACTTCCGGGTCTCTCCCCGGTGCATCAGGTAAACTTCATCACCGGTGCGCACCACACTGGCCCGAATTCGGTCGCCGCCAAGGTCAGCAGCGATGTCCCCGCCGGGAAGCCGCTCACCCGCGACGGCCATTTCGCCGCCGGGCAAGGCCAGGCGATAGCCCTCCCGCGTCAAGGAGACCCGAACCTCGTGAAGCTTGTCACCATCCTCAAAGCGGACCAGAAGATCGGTCTCGCCGTTCAAACGCCAACCATCGGCACAGGCCCAGGGTGAATAGGGGTCGCCGGAGCGGACGGCCATTTCCCGGTAGCGCTCGTCGAGACGCAGCAAATGATCAAGAACCGCAAGAGCCAGAACCCGGTCTGACGCCGGTGCCGGTGCCGGAACCAGAGTATCCAGATGGCGGTCGATAAAGCCGGTGTCCACATCTCCCGCCCGGAAGGCCGGGTGGGCAAGGCATCGCGCCAGGAACGACAGGTTGGACGTCACCCCCGCCACAGCGGTGGCAGCGAGCGCCCCCGACAGACGCCTGAGCGCCGCGCCCCGGTCCTCGTCCCAGGCAATCACCTTGGCGATCATCGGGTCATAGTGGACAGAGACCTCGTCGCCTTCCTCAACCCCGGTGTCGATCCGCACGTTGTCGTCCTCTTCCGGAAAGGCGAGACGCAACAGCCTGCCGGTGGCGGGCAGAAAGCCGCGCCCGGGATCTTCGGCATAAAGGCGCACCTCGACCGCATGACCCCTGACCGCAAGCTCGTCCTGGGCCCGCGGCAACGGTTCGCCGGCGGCTACGCGCAATTGCCATTCAACCAGATCCTGGCCGGTGATCATCTCGGTCACCGGATGCTCCACCTGGAGGCGCGTGTTCATCTCCATGAAGTAGAACCCGTCGGCCCTGAGTCCGTCAGCCACATCGGCGATGAATTCCACGGTGCCGGCACCCTCGTAACCGATGGCCTTGGCCGCCGTGACCGCCGCCTGCCCCATAGCGGCGCGCACCGCGTCCGGCATGTCCGGGGCAGGTGCTTCCTCCACCACCTTCTGGTGCCGGCGCTGCAACGAACAGTCACGCTCGAACAGATGCACCGCATTGCCTTGGCTGTCGGCGAACACCTGGATCTCGATGTGGCGGGGCTTGGTGATGAACTTTTCGATCAGCACCCGATCATCGCCGAACGCGCCCGCTGCTTCGCGCCGCGCCGCAGCCAGGGCGTCGGCAAAATCGGCCGCGCTGTCGACCCGGCGCATACCCTTGCCCCCGCCGCCGGCCACCGCCTTGATCAGCACCGGATAACCGATCCTGTCCGCCGCTTCGGCGAGATAATCATCATCCTGGTTTTCGCCGTGATAACCGGGCACCACCGGCACACCGGCCTGTTCCATGATCGCCTTGGCCGCGTCTTTCAGCCCCATTGATCTGATGGCCTCCACCGGCGGTCCGATAAAGACGATATCGTTGGCCGCACAGGCCTCGGCAAACCCGGCATTCTCCGACAGAAACCCGTAGCCCGGATGAATGGCCTTGGCGCCGGTGCGTTTGGCCACCGCGATCAGCCGGTCGCCCCTGAGGTAGCTTTCGCGCGCCGGGGCGGGCCCAATGAGATGCGCCTCGTCGGCCAAGCGCACATGGCGCGCATTGGCATCAGCTTCGGAATAGACGGCGACGGTGCGAATGCCCATGGCCCGTGCCGTCTTGATCACCCGGCAGGCGATCTCCCCACGGTTTGCAATGAGAATGGTGTCAAACATCAGGATTTGATCCACTTGGGCTTGCGTTTTTCGAAAAAGGCGGCGAGGCCTTCCTGACCTTCCTCCGAGGTCCGGCGCTCTGCGATGCGTCGCGCGGTGTCATCCTGAAGGGCCTCGTCGATGGGCCGGCCATTGACCGCAAAGACCAGTTCCTTGGCGGCCGAAACCGCCCCCGGCCCGTTCTTCAGAATGGCGTCGACGAGCTGCTCCCGCATAACCGCCATTTCGTCGGCATCAGGCACCACTTCATGAACCAGCCCCATGGCCTGCGCGGCGTAGGCGTCGAATCGCTCGGCGGTCAGGAAATAGCGCCGCGCCTGGCGTGCTCCGATGGCCGCCACCACATAGGGCGAAATGGTGGCCGGTGTCAGTCCCAACCGGACTTCGGTCAGGGCAAACAGGGCCGGCTCCGTCGCAATGGCGATGTCGCAGCAGGCCACAAGGCCGACACCGCCTCCGTAGGCCGGGCCATTGACGCAGGCGATGGTGGGCAATGCGAGCGAATTGAGCGTATCGAGCATGGCCGCAAGCTTGCGCGCGTCGGCGATGTTTTCCGCGACGCTGTAGTCGATGAACTTGCGCATCCAGTTGAGGTCGGCGCCGGCGGAAAAGCTCTTGCCCGCGCCGGTGAGCACCATCACCCGGGTGCGCGGGTCCGCCTCGATGACCCCAAAGGTCTCGGTCAGGCGCGCGATCACCTCCTCGTTGAAGGCGTTGTGCCTGTCGGGGCGATTGAGGGTGACGGTGGCGACGCCGCGTTCGTCGATCTCGGTCAGGATGATATCGCTCATGGTCCGTCCCTCACATCCGGAAGACGCCGAAGCGGCTCTCAGGTACCGGCGCATTGAGAGACGCCGACAGTGCAAGGCCCAGCACCCGGCGGGTATCGGCAGGGTCAATGATCCCGTCGTCCCACAACCGCGCGCTGGCATAATAGGGATGGCCCTGACGTTCGTACTGGTCGCGAATCGGGGCCATGAAGGCCTCTTCCTCCTCCTTGGACCACGCCTTGCCAGCGCGTTCCAGCGCGTCCCGCTTGACGGTGGCGAGCACTTGAGCGGCCTGCTCTCCCCCCATCACGGAAATGCGGGCATTGGGCCACATCCACAGGAAGCGGGGTCCATAGGCGCGCCCGCACATGCCATAGTTTCCGGCCCCGAACGACCCGCCAATGATGACCGTGAACTTGGGTACGGCGGCATTGGCCACCGCCATGACCATCTTGGCCCCATCCTTGGCGATGCCGCCTGCCTCGTACTTCCGGCCGACCATGAAGCCGGTGATGTTCTGCAGGAAAACAAGCGGAATTCGGCGCTGGCAGCACAGTTCCACGAAATGCGCCCCTTTGACCGCGGATTCTGAGAACAGCACCCCGTTGTTGGCCACGATCCCCACCGGGTAGCCATGAATATGGGCAAAGCCGGTCACAAGCGTGGTGCCATAATATTTCTTGAACTCGTCGAACTCGCTGCCATCGACGACCCGGGCAATCACCTCGCGCACGTCGTATGGCGTACGGGTGTCCCTGGGAATAACGCCGTAGAGTTCCGCCGGATCATAGGCTGGCGCCATGGGCTCCCTGAGCACCACTGGGACGTCCTTGCGGCTGTTGAGACCCGCCACGATGCGACGTGCAATGGTCAGGGCATGCTCATCATTGAGTGCGTAATGATCAGCCACGCCAGAGACCTTGGCATGCACATCCGCACCGCCCAACTCCTCCGCCGTCACCACTTCACCGGTTGCCGCCTTTACGAGCGGCGGCCCACCCAGAAAGATGGTACCCTGTTCGCGCACGATGATGCATTCGTCGGCCATTGCCGGCACATAGGCCCCGCCCGCCGTACACGACCCCATGACCACCGCAATTTGCGGAATCCCCATGGCGGACATGGTTGCCTGATTGTAAAAGATACGGCCAAAGTGCTCCTTGTCGGGAAACACCTCGTCCTGGTTGGGCAGATTGGCGCCACCGGAATCGACCAGATAAATACAGGGCAGCCGGTTTTCCCGTGCCACTTCCTGGGCCCGCAGATGTTTCTTGACGGTCAGCGGATAATAGGTACCGCCCTTGACCGTGGCATCATTGCACACGATCATGCATTCGCGGCCCGAAACCCGGCCGATACCGGTGATAATGCCGGCCGCTGGGATGGTGTCTTCATAAACCTGATAGGCCGCGAACTGGGACAATTCCAGGAACGGTGTCCCGGGATCAATCAGAGCCTTCACGCGGTCTCTGGGTAACAGCTTGCCGCGCGACAGATGACGCTCACGCGCTTTTGCCCCGCCCCCCTGTTTGATCTCGTCCACCTTGGCCCGAAGATCGTCCACTAGGCTTTGCATATGGGCAGCGTTTTGCGCGAACGCGTCGCCACGCACATCGAGTGTGGAATGAATCACCGACATGGTCTTTTGCTTCACCGTTGTCTATGGGGTTGGGTCGTCCCCGGTCATCTTGACAGCAGTGTAGCGCCACGCCAAGAATAGAAAAAATTTTTTATTCCAATAATTTCGATAGACGATATCTATGTTTGAGCTTTATCAGCTTCGCTATTTTCTGGCTGTGGTGGAAACCGGCAGTTTCACCAAGGCGGCGGAACGCGCCTGCGTGACGCAGCCCACACTGTCGGCGGGCATCCAAAAGCTGGAAAGTGCACTGGGCGTCAAGCTGTTCAACCGGTCCAATCGGCGGGTCTTTCTCACCGAAGCCGGGGTGCAGTTCGTCGAGCGTGCAAAGGCGATCCTGCACCAGTGCACCCTGGCGCAGCGCGAACTGACCGAAGTGGAAAGCCCCAAGGTTTTGCGCCTTGGCGCCCTGATGACGGTACCGGCGGCAATTCTGGAGCGTCTCTTGCGGGCGTTCCTGGAGGCCGAACCTGGAACCATCATCGAGCTGTTCGAAGGGACGGAGCAGGAAATCGGCAACCGGCTCGAAAGCGGCGGGATCGACGTGGCGCTGACGCTGGTGCGCGGGGCCAACGCGGACAAGGCGACCATCCTGTTCGAAGAGGGTTATGTGGTGGTCGTGCCCGCTTCGCACCCGTTGGCGGGGGAGCGGGCCGTGGAAGGCCGCGCCTTTGCCAACCAGCCCACCATCGTGCGGACCCGCTGCGAGGTCCTGAGCGAGACAAGCCGCTATTTCACCGCCCAGAATGTGCGCCCGCGCCTCGTCTATCGCACC
The DNA here is from genome assembly GCA_003695065.1 of Alphaproteobacteria bacterium. Classification (GTDB taxonomy): domain Bacteria; phylum Pseudomonadota; class Alphaproteobacteria; order Sphingomonadales; family Govanellaceae; genus J090. The sequence goes on along the minus strand of RFJA01000126.1, from coordinate 11,448 downwards.
GCCCAGGATGAACGCGCCTTGGCCATGGTGGCGGCCGGTCTCGGTTACACAACAGTGCCGGAAAGCTATCGTCGGGACGGCGCGGTACAGCTTCGGCTGCTCGGCTTTGACTACCGCCGCCGCATTGGCCTGGTGCGCACGGCCATTCCGCTCGGTCCCGAGCGCGCCGCCCTGACCGAACAGTTCATCGGATTTGCTGCGTCACAGAATTGGGCGGACGCAACCAGCCTGCTGCACCGAGCAGAGGGTTGAGGCATGCTGAACGCGCTGATCACGGTCCTGGCACCGGTCTTCATTACGGCTGGCGTGGGTTATGCCTGGGCCCGGACGCGCCTCGACTTCGACACCTTGCTGATCTCGCGGCTGGTGATGAATATCGGCTCGCCCGCCCTGGTGTTTTCCGGCCTGACCAAAATCGACGCCAATGGCAGCGAGTTTGGCACGCTCGCCATCGCTGCGCTGACGACCCTGGTTTTCATCCTCGGCGCAAACGTCGCAGTGGTCCGTGCGCTCGGCCTGCCGCTCAGGGACTATGTGCACCCCATCACCTTTCCGAACTGGGGCAATCTCGGGCTGCCACTGTGCCTGTTCGCGTTTGGTGACGCCGGGCTTTCCTATGCCATCGCGTTTTTCGTGGTGGCCAGCGTCGTGCAATTCACCGTCGGCGTCATGATTGCCGCGGGCGAGTTCAAACCAGGTTTCATCCTGCGCATGCCGATGATCTATGCGGTGCTGATCGCACTGGTGTTTCTTGTTGCCGGCATCACCCCGCCCAAATGGTTACTCAACACCACGGACTTGCTCGGCTCCATGATGATTCCCCTGATGTTGCTCTCGCTCGGTGTATCGCTCGCGGAGCTGAAGCTGACCCGGCTGCGCGAAATGCTGGGCTTTGCCATTTACCGCTATTTGCTGGGCGTGGGGCTCGGCTTTGCCGTGGCCTCACTTTTTGGTCTCGAAGGTGCTGCGCGCGGCGTGGTGGTGATTCAGTGCAGCATGCCGGTGGCCGTCTTCAACTATTTGCTGGCGGTGCGCTTTGGCGGCCTGAAGGACCATGCGGCAAGCATGGTGGTGTTGTCGACCCTGATCAGCGCGGCCGGCCTGCCACTACTGCTGCCGTTTCTCCTGTGACCGGGCTTCTGCCGGTGTCAGCGCGAACACCGAAAGCGCGTGAACCGGCCCGGCGAGCTCCTCGGCCAAAATTGTGTAGACCTTGCGCTGGCGGGCGACCCGGTTGTCGCCTTCGAACGCGGTCGAGACAATGGTCACCGTGAAGTGACTTTCGCCACCCTCCCGGTACCCGGCATGGCCCCTGTGCTTGTCCGAATCGTCGACAATGTGGAGCGCAACGGGGCTGAGCGCCTCGGTCAATTTGCGGCGAATGGTGTCGGCAACTTTCATGGGCTGTCTCGCTTAATTTTCAGGATCCGAACGACTATAGTGGGGGCTTGGATAAAAATGCATCCGGAACCTGAATACTGTGCATCACAGCCAAAATCCATATCTCGAGCTTGAGCGCTTTGACACCGGCGCCGGTCGCAAACGGAGTTGTGACCATCCCGACTGCCCCAACGAAGGCCGCTTCCGCGCGCCGCGGTCGCGAGATCGATTGAACGACTACTACTGGTTCTGCCTCGATCACGTCCGCGACTATAATGCACAGTGGAACTATTTCGCGGAAATGTCGGAACAGGAAATTGACCGCTATCGCCGCGATGAAGCAAGCTGGCACCGCCCCACCTGGCCCATGGGCGGCAGGGGTCCGGCGGACATTCATCTCAACGATCCGCTGGATATTTTCGCCGGACTGGATGCCCCGCAATGGTGGCGTCGGCCAAATACCCGACCCGACGGCCGGCCCCTGAACGCCGCAGATCGTCGGGCGCTGGCCCGATTAGGACTTGACGCAAGCGCTACCAGAGACGACATCAGAAGGGCTTACAAGCGTTTGGTGAAACGCTACCACCCGGATGCCAACGGGGGTGATCGCAAGGGCGAAGACACGTTCAAAGCCATTACCGAGGCCTATCGCCACCTTCGGACAGACTGGCCGGAGCGGTGACCGTAGCCAACCGGCGCCCCAGGCGATATAACCAAGGGCGACAACCACCTGAAGAGCAGACAAGAGTTTAGAGCGACACTGTGACCCAAGAAAACAAACTGATCCTGCCGGACAAGGACATTTCGGTCCGCGACACGTTCGGAATTGACACGGATATGACCGTCAAGGGCTTTGCCGAACCCGAGGAGCATGTGCCCGATCTCGACGAGTCGTATGTGTTCGACCCGGAAACCACACTCGCCATCCTGGCCGGGTTCGCGTTCAATCGCCGGGTCATGATTCAGGGTTATCATGGAACCGGCAAGTCAACCCACATTGAACAGGTTGCGGCCCGGCTCAACTGGCCCTGTATCCGGATCAACCTGGACAGCCACATCAGCCGCATCGACCTTGTGGGCAAGGACGCCATCGTGCTGCGCGACGGCCAGCAGGTCACCGAATTTCGCGAAGGCATTCTGCCCTGGGCGCTGCAGCACCCCTGTGCGCTGGTGTTCGATGAATATGATGCCGGCCGGCCGGATGTTATGTTCGTGATCCAGCGGGTGCTGGAAGTGGAAGGGAAGCTCACGCTGCTCGACCAGAACCGCGTCATCCGCCCGCATCCGGCGTTCCGCCTTTTCGCCACCGCCAACACCATAGGGCTTGGCGATACCAGCGGCCTCTACCACGGCACACAACAGATCAACCAGGGCCAGATGGACCGCTGGAATATCGTCACTACGCTGAACTATCTGCCCCATGCGCAGGAGGAGTCGATCGTGCTCGCAAAAGTGCCCGAGTACGATACCGAGGAAGGCCGCACCACCGTCAAGAACATGGTGATGCTGGCGGATCTGACCCGCAATGCCTTCATCAACGGTGACATCTCAACGGTGATGTCGCCACGCACGGTGATCACCTGGGCCCAGAATACCCAGATTTTCGGCGGCGACCTGGCGCTTGCCTTCCGGATGACATTCCTCAACAAATGTGACGAGCTGGAGCGACCGCTGGTGGCCGAATACTATCAGCGGTGTTTTGGCGAGGACCTGCCCGAGGCAGCAATCCGGAAACCGCTCGCCGTTGCCGAATAACGACCGGTACCCGTGGCCAGCAACAAACGTAATCCGGCGGACCCATTCAAAGCGGCAGTGACCTCTGCCTTGCGGGCTCTGGCGCGCAATGGAGAGATTGAGGTCAGCTTTGGCGCCGACCGACCCAACCCGTCCGCGCCGGTGGCACGCCTGCCGCTGCCATCACGCGATCTGCCGGCGGAGGAAACCGCGCAAATCAGGGGGTTCGCGGACGCTTTCGCGCTGCGCCGGCGCTACCATGATGCGAAAATTCATGCCACCCATCGGCCCAAGGGCGCGCTGGCCACGGCGGTCTACGACGCCATCGAACAGGCACGGGTGGAGGCGATCGGCGCGCGTCACCTGAAGGGCTGTAGCGAAAATCTCAACGCGGCCCTGGAGAAACGTCTCGAGATCGAAGCGCTCCGCCCCGCCGAAGACGCCGAGATCCGCAATCTTGCCTCGGTGGTGGAATTGATGGTCCGCGAGCGGTTGACCAACAGTCCGCCGCCGGAAAAAGCGCGAGCAGCGGTGGACCAGTTGCGCGACTGGATCGACAGCAAGGCGGGCGTCGATCTCGACGCCCTCGATGCCAATCTCGATGACCAGGAAGCGTTTTCGCGCATCGCCCGCAGCATTGTCGCTGACCTTGACCTGGCTGACGACCTCGACGAGGAACAGGAAGGTGCGGACGAGGCATCCGATCCCAATGAGGCGGACGACAATCAGGAGCAGAATCAGGACAGCGAAGCTGACTCCCAGAGCGAAGCCATGCAGGCGGTTGCGGCGGAAATGTCTGATGATTCAAGTGATGACCAGCCGGCAGAAGGGTTCGAAGCCCTGGCGGAAGATCTGGACACCACCGCCGGCGAAGAGGAAAGCGAAGGAGCGTCACCGTGGCGACCGAACTACCAGGGCAACGAGCGTCTGCGCGAGAGCTACCACGCCTATACCACCGCCTTTGACGAGGTTGTCGGCGCCGAGGACCTGTGTGACCCCGATGAACTGGCGCGTCTGCGCCAAAGCCTCGATCAGCAGGTCCAGCCGCTCAGGGGGGCGGTAGCCAAGCTCGCCAACCGGCTGCAACGGTTGCTGCTGGCCCAGCAGACCCGAAGCTGGGAGTTCGATCAGGAGGAAGGTCTGCTCGACTCGGCGCGCCTGCCCCGAATCATCGTCGATCCGCTTCATCCCCTCAGCTTCAAGGTGGAAAGCGATACCCGGTTCCGCGACACCGTGGTCACTCTTTTGATCGACAATTCGGGGTCGATGCGCGGGCGCCCCATTTCCATCGCCGCCATCTGCGCCGATGTGCTGGCCCGTACGCTGGAGCGATGCGGCGTCAGTTGCGAGATCCTCGGCTTCACCACCCGAGCGTGGAAAGGCGGTCAGTCGCGGGAGAAATGGATTGCCGACGGCAAGCCGGTCAATCCCGGTCGGCTCAACGATTTGCGACACATCGTCTACAAGACGGCGGACGCCCCCTGGCGGCGCACCCGCAAGAACCTGGGGCTGATGCTGCGCGAGGGGCTTCTGAAGGAAAATATCGACGGCGAAGCGGTTCTTTGGGCCCACAATCGGCTGATCGGACGGCCCGAGGAGCGGCGCATCCTGATGGTGATTTCCGATGGCGCGCCGGTGGACGACAGCACGCTGTCGGCGAACCCGGGCAACTATCTCGAACAGCATCTGCGTGAAGTGATCGGGTGGATCGAAAGCCGCTCTCCGGTGGAACTGATCGCCATCGGAATCGGCCACGATGTGACCCGGTACTATAGCCGCGCAGTGACGATCATGGACGCGGACCAACTGGGCGGCGCCATCACCGATCAACTGGCCGCACTGTTTGAGGAATCGCCACCACGTCGCGCGCTGTCCCGAGGGTCACGCCTGTGACCAACCGGGTCGAATGACCGGCAATCGTGACAGCCGGAGGAATGGGTTTGCGCGTTATCCCGGGAAATCGCCGGCGTCGAGACGCCCCCGGTCCGAATGACCCGCGCTGCACTCACAATGTTGCCATGATTGTATGGTCTTGTCGCGCCTCGTCGGCGCCGCGCCGCCGACCTGCACCAAACAGACGAGGCCGCGGCCATATTTCGCAGGCGCGGCCCCGGGGCTTGGAGATTGACCGCTGTATGAACACGCGCCTTAAAAGAGCTCTTCTGGCGCTTGGATTCGGGGCCGCCGCCGCGGTGGTTGCCGCCAACGCCGCCAGCCTTTCCCCGACGGGGCCAAGCGCGGCAAACGTAACCTTCCGCACCGTCTCGGTGGTCGCCGAACCGGTATCCCTGCATTTCGAGCACCAAAATGTGGAACGAGTTGACGGCCTGACCTACCTTGGCGGTATCGAGATCAAGAGCGACGATCCCCGATTCGGCGGTCTGTCAGGCCTGCGCGTTTCACCGGATGGACAGACCATGCTCGCTGTTTCCGATCATGGAAGCTGGGTAGGCGCGACGCTCCAGTATTCGCAAGGACGCCTCACTGGCGTGAGCGACCTGGTGATCGCGCCGATTCTGAATTCGGAGGGGCGCACCTTGCCGGAACTGGACAAGGTGCATGCGGACGCCGAGGCGCTGACCGAAATTCCCGGTTCGGGCCTGGTGGTCGCGTTTGAAGGGGATCACCGGCTGTGGCACTACGGTGCTTCTTTGACCGATGCCTTTCACGACAAACGTCCGCTGCCGTTGCCGCTGCCTGTGGATATGGTCCAGACCATTGCCCAGTTGCCCAGCAACATGGGTATTGAAGGGCTGACCACGCTTCTCAACGGCGACATCCTGGCGATTGCCGAAGGCGGGCTCGACAAGGAGAATGAGACGCTCAAAGCCTGGCTGGTTGGCCGGTCCGGTATCCGGATGCTTGCCTACCATGCCCGCGACAATTTCAAGCCCACGGATCTCGCGACCTTGCCGAACGGCGACATCCTGGTGTTGGAGCGCCGCTTCACGCTGCTGCAGGGACTTGCCACCAGACTGCGCCGCGTCCGGGCCGCCTCGCTCCATGACGATGCGCCCCTGGAGGGCGAGATTGTCGCCACCCTCGCCTTCCCCTACAACATCGACAATATGGAAGGTCTGGCGGTGCGCCGGAACGAGGCGGGAGAGACACTCGTCTACATGGTGTCCGATGACAACTTCAATCCGCTGCAGCGCACGTTGCTGATGATGTTCCGTCTGGAAGACGCCCCGCGCACGCCAGAACCCCAGCCGATGCCTGAACCGACACCCGGTGTTATCCTCGCCGCTGGCCAATAAAACCGAGTTTCAGAAACACAAAAGCCGCCCATCGGGCGGCTTTGGGTCTTGCGACGAAAAAGGAAGATTAGGCGCTGGCCTGCTTTTTCTGGATCTGACGCTTGAGCTTGAGCGCCTTGGGCGACAGTTGCGCGTCCCTGGCTTTCAAGAGGTAGGCGTCAAGCCCGCCATTGTGCTCAACCGAACGCAATGCATGGGACGAGATGCGAAACCGCACGGTCTGCCCCAGCGTGTCGGAGATCAGCGAAACATTGTTGAGGTTGGGCAGAAAACGCCGCCGCGTTTTGTTGTTGGCGTGGCTGACGTTGTTACCGTACTGGACTTTCTTGCCCGAAAGCTCGCAAACCCGTGACATCGGTCTTGGTCCTTATGAAACTGTCGTAAAAGCAGTGAGGGCGCCCCCAGGACGCCGCGCTGAGGGGGGGTATACTTGAGCCCCCTGCGTTCGTCAAGGCCCAGATGCCCGGGCCTCGGTCACCGCATTCCCGGACCCGATATGTTTATCCAGAAAGCGGCCGATCCGGTCGAGCATATCGACCCGAGCGACCGTGACCAACATATCGATGGTGGCCGCTGTTCAAAAGCATGCGAATGCAGCAATTCGTCCAGAACGAGAACCGGTCCTATTTGCCATCCAGAAACTGTGCCAACAGATCGCGCGCCGCCTTGCCGGGCGGCATTCGGCCTGCAGTGACCGCATCTTCATAAGCAGCAACCTTGTCCTTGTTGGTGTCGCGAAAGGCGGCAAGCAGGCGGTCATCAATTTCCGACCACATCCAGGCCCGGGCCTGGCCGGCACGGTTAGCCTCAAACTCTCCCGACCGGCCAAGTGCTTCGCGATAGGCCATCACCTGGTCCCAAATGGCATCAAGCCCCTTGTGGGTGAGCGCCGACGCGGTCAGGACCCGCGGCGTCCAGTGTTTGCTTTTGGGCCGCATCAGATGAAGCGCCGCACGGTATTCGGACTGGGCGCGCTTCGCTGCCTTTTCCAGATCACCATCCGCCTTGTTGACAACCACCAGGTCGGCAAGCTCCATGATGCCGCGCTTGATACCCTGCAGCTCGTCACCACCGCCCGGCGACAACAGCAGGACAAACATGTCCACCATGTCGGCCACTGCGGTTTCGGATTGACCAACGCCCACAGTTTCAATGAGCACCACGTCATAGCTTGCGGCTTCACACAAAAGCATGGCCTCGCGGGTACGCCGCGCCACCCCGCCAAGCGTGCCACCGGATGGTGACGGGCGAATAAAAGCGTTGGAGTCACGGGCGAGCTCTTCCATGCGTGTCTTGTCGCCCAGGATCGAACCGCCGGTACGGGTCGATGATGGATCTACGGCCAGAACCGCGACCTTGTGCCCCTTTCCAGTCAGATAGGTGCCGAAGGCCTCGATGAATGTGGACTTGCCCACGCCCGGGGCGCCCGAAAGACCGAGACGGATCGAATTTCCGGTGTCCGCCATCAGTTCGGCCAAAAGGTCCTGCGCCGCTTCCTGATGATCAGGGCGCGTCGATTCCACCAACGTGATCCCGCGCGCCAGCGCCCGGCGCTTTCCGGCTCGAATCTGGGAGGCAAGGTCTTCAACGTCGATCGTCACGGGTTCACCGGATGCTGAGTGGGTGGAACGTTCGTCTGGTTTGCAACAGGATTACAGCAGTTTCAAGGACTTCTATAGCGGACTCAATTCAGCAAGCTTGTCCAGGGCGTCGCCGCTCAGGCCATAGACCGTCCAGTCGTCGATCGCGTGTGCGCCAAGCGCCTCATAAAAGGCAATGCTGGACGTATTCCAGTGCAGCACCGACCATTTCATGTGCCCGCACCCTTCGTCCACCGCCTTTCGCGCCAGATGTTTGAGAAGTGCCTTGCCCGCACCACGCCCGCGACAGTCGGGCAGGACAAAGAGATCCTCCAGATAAAGCCCCGGCCGCCCCGCAAACGTGGAGAAGGTATAGAAATAGACCGCGAATCCGGCCGGCCTGCCGTGGATTTCCGCGATCACCGCATGAGCGCGCGGCGTGGGGCCGAACAGGTGGCGCAGAAGCGACGCCTCGTTGGCCGCCACCGCATGAGCGCGCTTCTCGTAGCTCGCCAGGTCTTGGATAAAGCGCAGGAGCAGGGACACATCATCTTCGACAGCGTCCCGAATGGCGATGCGCTCATCAGCCATGCGGCAAACGGCTCGGGCTCAACCGCGCTTCCGTTTCAACAGCTCGATCAGCTCCGATCCCGCCTTGACGATATTGGTGCCCGGGCCAAAGACCGCGGCGACGCCCGCCTTTTTCAGGAAATCGTAGTCCTTGGACGGGATCACGCCACCGCACACCACGATCACGTCGTCAGCCCCTTCGGCCTTGAGCGCTTCGATGAGCGCCGGCACCAGGGTCTTGTGTCCGGCGGCGAGTGACGAAACGCCAACCACATGCACATCGTTCTCGACCGCCTGACGGGCAGCCTCCTCCGGCGTCTGGAACAAGGGTCCCACATCCACATCGAAGCCCATATCGGCAAAGGCGGTGGCAATCACCTTGGCACCGCGGTCATGACCATCCTGGCCCATCTTGACCACCAGGATGCGCGGCCGCCGGCCTTCGACCTTGGCAAATGCGTCGATTTCCCTCGCCAAATGGGCGAAGCCTTCATCCCCCTCATAGGCCGATCCATAGACCCCGCTCACCGACTTTGTCTCCGCCTTGTGGCGCCCGAAGACCTTTTCCATGGCATAGGAAATCTCCCCCAACGTGGCCCGCGCACGGGCCGCATCGACGGCCAGTGCCAGCAGATTGGCGTCGCCTTCGGCGCCCTTGGTCAACGCGTCAAGGGCGGCCTGGCAAGCGGCTTCGTCGCGTTCCGCCCGGACTTTCTCCAGCCGCGCTATCTGGGCCTTGCGCACTGCCGTATTGTCCACTTCGAGGATATCGATCTCGTCTTCCTTGTCGATGGTGTATTTGTTGACCCCGACAACCACTTCCTCACCGCGATCGATACGGGCTTGCTTGCGCGCGGCGGCTTCCTCGATGTTGAGCTTGGGCAGGCCGGCCTCGACCGCCTTGGTCATGCCGCCCATGGCCTCCACTTCCTCGATGAGCTTCCACGCCTCGGCCGCGATTTTGTCGGTCAGCCATTCCACATAATAGGAACCGCCCAGCGGATCGACCACTTTGGTAATGCCGGTCTCCTCGGCCAGCACGAGCTGGGTGTTACGGGCGATCCGGGCGGAAAAGTCGGTGGGCAGGGCGATCGCCTCATCCAGCGCATTGGTGTGCAGGCTTTGGGTGCCACCCAGGACCGCGGCCAACGCCTCGTAGGCGGTGCGAATCACATTGTTGTAGGGATCCTTTTCGGTCAAGGAAACGCCCGAAGTCTGGCAGTGGGTGCGCAGCATCATGGAACGCGGATTCTTGGCGCCGAAGTCCTTCATGATTCTGGCCCAGAGCTTGCGCGCCGCCCTGAGTTTCGCCACCTCCATGAAGAAGTTCATGCCGATGGCGAAGAAGAATGACAGCCGGCCGGCAAACTTGTCCACATCAAGCCCGCGGGCCATGGCCGCCCGCACATATTCCATGCCGTCGGCCAGCGTGTACGCCAGTTCCTGAACCTGGGTCGCACCGGCTTCTTGCATGTGATAGCCCGATATGGAGATGGAATTGAAGCGCGGCATATGATCGGCGGTGTAGGCGATGATGTCGGCCACGATCCGCATCGAAGGTTCGGGCGGATAGATATAGGTGTTGCGGACCATGAACTCCTTCAGAATGTCGTTCTGAATAGTACCGGACAGTTGTTCGGGAGCCACCCCCTGTTCCTCGGCCGCCACGATGAAGAACGCCATGGTCGGAATCACGGCGCCATTCATGGTCATCGACACCGACATCTGATCGAGCGGAATACCGTCAAACAGGATCTTCATATCCTCGACGGTGTCGATGGCCACCCCGGCCTTGCCCACATCACCCACCACCCGCGGATGGTCACTGTCATATCCGCGGTGGGTCGCCAGATCAAAGGCCACCGATAGGCCCTTCTGACCCGCCGCCAGGTTGCGCCGGTAGAACGCATTCGATTCTTCGGCCGTGGAAAAACCCGCATATTGGCGGATCGTCCAGGGTCGATTGGCGTACATGGTGGCCCGTACGCCGCGAGTGAAGGGAAAGAATCCGGGCAGAGAGTCCTCAAAGCCGATCGCCTCAAGGTCGTCGGCGGTGTAGAGCGGTTTGACATCAATGCCTTCCGGCGTGTGCCAGACGAGATCGTCGGGACCGCGTCCCTTCAGCTCCTTGGCGGCCAGCTCCTTCCAGTCGGCGATCGTCTTCTTCGGGGCGTCACTCATCTCCAGTCCTTCTTAACCTAACGCTTGTTCTTGTTAATTTTTGTGCGGCGCAGAATGCCCAAGCGCCTGCCTCAAGTCAATTCCTGCCGCAAGTCAAGTCGGGAGGCGTCGTTCCGGTCATGGCCAAGCAGGCAAATGTGCAATCAGGCCCAGCCGCCTGCAAAGGGAATCACCTGACCGGTGATGAAATCGCTGTCGGGACCAGCGAGAAAAGCCACAAGAGCGGCCGCCTCTTCCGGTCTTGCAAGACGGCCGAGCGGCACGTTCTTGGTGATCTTGGCCCGGGCCTCGGGATCGGCAAGCAGCTTTTTCGGAAAATAGCTTTCCGATTCGACAAAGTTGAACGCCAGCGCATTGACCTGGATGTTGTATGGGGCCAGTTCCTGCGCGAGGCTTACGGCAAGGGCGTTGGTGCCGCCCCGTGCCGCACAATAGATGGAATAGTTGGGCAGGCCACGCAGCGGGGCAGCCGACGACAAGAACAGCACCTTGCCGCGCTTGCGCGCTTTCATCGAGGGAACAACCGCCGCCGTCATGGCGAAAGGCGCCACGACAATGGCCTGAAGGGCCTGATTGAGATCATCGAGACTGGCGTCTTCGACGGGGGCCCGCACCGCGGGTGCAAAGTCGTTGTTGACCAGCACATCCACCGCGCCCCATTGCTGGGCAATTGTACCCACAAGCTGCCGCGGGTCCTGGTCTCCGATCGGATGGATGCGCTTGCTTTGCGTACCAAAGGCGTTGCG
>RFJA01000125.1 GCA_003695065.1 Alphaproteobacteria bacterium | reverse complement strand
GCGACAAATGCCTGCTGGAGATCGGCGGTAAACCATTGCTGGCCCATGTTGTCGAGCGGATGCAGCCGCAGGTTCGTGCGCTTGCGATCAACGCCAACGGCGATCCGGTGCGGTTCGCCCCTTTCAACCTCCCCGTGATAGCGGATGTGGTACCGGGCTTCGCTGGTCCGCTGGCGGGGATCCTGACCGGAATGGTCTGGGCAAAGAAGGCGGTGCCCGATGCGAAGTGGCTCCTGTCGGTGGCCGGTGACACACCGTTCCTGCCGCGCAATCTGGCGGGACGGCTTGGCGAGGCGGCCGGCAAGACAAATGCCGCGGCGGCGATGGCCGAGTCGGGCGGGCGGCGTCACCCGGTCTTCGGCTTGTGGTCGCTAGATCTGATGGAAGACCTTGAACGGGCTGTAGTGGTGGAGGGGGTCCGCAAGATCGTGGCATGGGCGGACCGTTATCCACTCGCCCGTGTGGACTTCTCCACCAGGCCCCTTGACCCGTTTTTCAACATCAACCGACCGGAGGATCTGAAAATCGCGAACACACTCTCAACCGGGCAGATGCCGCCATGAATTTCGGTGATGTCATCGGCCAGGCGTTCCGGCTGATTTTCAGTCTCGACCCGGACCTGCTCGAAATCATCGGCCGGTCGTTTCAGGTCAGCCTGAGTTCCGTTGTAATCTCGGCGGTCGTCGGCGCCCCCCTGGGGGCGGTGATTGCCATGGCGCGGTTCCGGGGGCGGGGCGCTCTGGTCGTGGTGCTGAATGCGCTCATGGGCCTGCCGCCGGTGGTGGTGGGTCTTCTGGTTTATGTCATGCTGTCCCGCGCCGGGCCCCTGGGTGTGTTCAATCTGTTGTTCAGCCCCACCGCCATGATCATCGCCCAGACGGTGCTGATCACGCCGCTCATTGCGGCGCTGTCCCGGCAAATCGTCGAGGACGTGTGGCAGGGATATGCCGAGCAGTTCCGATCCTGGGGTATTCGGCCGATCCGGGCGGTTCCAACCGTGTTGTGGGACGCGCGGGTTGGGCTGATGACGGTGCTGCTGGCGGGCTTCGGGCGTGCCATCTCCGAGGTTGGTGCGGTGATGATCGTCGGCGGCAATATCGATCACCTGACGCGGGTCATGACCACCACCATTGCCCTGGAGACCGCGAAGGGCGATCTTGATCTGGCCATGGCGCTTGGGCTGATCCTGCTTCTGATGTCGCTTCTGGTGAACGCACTGTCCCATGCGGTACGCCGGGTGGCCGGGCCGGCGGCGAGTCTCGCGCGTGTTTGAAAATGAACAAAGATCGCTTCTGTCGCTGGACGCGGTGACACTGGATGCGGGCGGCACGCGGCTGATCAGGCCCGTAACAGCGGACATTCCATTGGGAGCCCGAACGGTGGTTCTTGGCCCGAACGGCGCAGGCAAAAGCCTTTTGCTCAGGCTTTGCCATGGGCTGATAACACCCACTTCGGGACGCCTGGAATGGCTGCCGGGGACTGCCAAGGCACCGCCCCGCCAGGCCATGGTGTTTGATCGCCCGGTTCTGCTTTACCGGTCGGTTGCGGCAAACATCCGCTACCCCCTGGAGGCTACCCGTGTGCCCCGGCGCGAGCATGCGGAGAGGCTCCGTGAGGCGCTGGTGTTTGCCGGCCTTGAGCAACGCGCACGCCAGTTTGCGCCGACACTTTCGGCCGGGCAGAAACAGCGCCTTGCGCTTGCCCGGGCGTGGGCGCTCAGGCCCGATGTGCTGTTCCTGGACGAGCCGACGGCGCACCTCGATCTTGCGGCGACGCGGGACATCGAGACCATGATCAATGCCATTCACCATAAGCTTGCCGGTGTGATTCTGACCACCCATGACCTTGCCCAGGCGCGTCGCATTGCCGATCATGTAGTATTCGTGCACAAGGGCAAGGTCATCGAATGGGGGGCGGCAGATTCCTTTTTCGATCGTCCTCGTGCGCCCGAAGCCCGACGCTTTCTCAATGGGGAGCTGTTTGAATGAAAAACGGGTGGTTGCGGTTCCTGGCGTCCGTCCTGATCGTCGCTTTTGCTGGTGGCCTTGCCGCAGCCGCGGCGGCGGACCGACCTCTTCTGGTTCTTTCCACCACGTCGGTGGAGAATTCTGGCCTGATGGCATATCTGCTGCCGAAGTTCGAGGCTAAGGCCGGTTTCAAGGTGGTCCTTGCCGCCTTCGGCACCGGTCAGGCGATCCGGGCCGCCCGCAACGGTGACGCGGACCTTCTGATCGTCCATGACAAGCCGTCAGAACTTGCATTCATGGCTGACGGCTTCGGGGTCGAGCGTCGGGAATTCATGTACAACGACTTTCTTGTTGTGGGGCCCGTTGATGACCCTGCCCGCATCGCCGGAATGACCGATGTGGAAGCAGCGCTTCGGCGGATCGTGGCGACAGGCGCTTTGTTCGTGTCCCGCGGCGATACCAGTGGTACCCACAAGGCGGAACTGCGACTTTGGGCGGCGGCGGGCCTGGATCCGAACAGCTTTGATGTGAGCTGGTATCGTGCGGTCGGGGCCGGTATGGGTGCGACGCTGAATGCGGCAGCCGGCATGCAGGCCTATACCCTGGTCGATCGGGGCACCTGGCTTGCCTTCCGCAATCGTCGCGTCCTCAAGGCCCTGGTTGAGGGTGATCCGCGCTTCGTCAACCAGTACAGCGTGTTGCTGATCAACCCTGAGCGCCACCCCCATCTTCAGCATGACAAGGCTAGGGTACTCGCCGACTGGCTGGTCTCACCCGAAGGCCAGGACGCGATCGGCAGCTTTCGTGTGGCGGGCGAACAGCTTTTCGTGCCCAATGCACATCAACGTAATGCGAGCCGGCGCGAATGATGACCAAGGGACCGAGTGACGACTGTTTCGCCATTGGCGAGGACCTGATGCCTCTGGACAAGGCGCTTGGGCTGTTGCGCGCGCGACTGGCGCCCGTGGTCGGGACGGAGACGGTCGCGTTGCGCGAGGCGGCGGGGCGTGTGCTTGCGGCGGGGCTTCATGCACCACGGGATGTGCCCGGCTTCGACAATGCGGCCGTGGATGGTTACGCGTTCGCCCATGCCAGCCTTGACACAGAAGGCGAGACGCGTCTGCCGCTTTACGGTGTCGCGCGGGCCGGTGCGCCCATGACGGCAGCGCTGCCTCGGGGAACGGCTGCAGAAGTTTTTACCGGCGCGCCAATACCTGAAGGCGCCGATACCGTCGTAATGATTGAGGACACCCGGCGAGAGGGACATGCCGTGATCTTGCCTCCGGGCGTGAAACCCGGAGCCAACGTACGCCGCGCCGGCGAAGATATCATGGCGGGAACACCGGTGCTCGAAGCGGGTCAGCGCTTGCGCCCTCAGGACTTGGGGCTGGCCGCCGCGGTGGGGGCGCCCGGGCTGGAGGTCCATGAGCGACTGCGCGTGGCGGTGTTCTCGACCGGCAATGAGCTTGCCGAACCAGGCGACAGGCTGCCCCCCGGCGGGGTCCATGACGTCAATCGGCCTATGCTCAGCGCAATTCTGGAGGGATGGGGGTTTGCGGTCTCCGACCTTGGTATTCTGCCTGACGATCCGGCGCGGCTCCGGGAGGTCCTGGCGGCGGCTTCCGAACAGCACGAGGTGATCCTGTCCTCGGGCGGAGCGTCGCGCAGTACCGAAGACCATGTGGTTCGCGCGGTGGGCGCCCTTGGGCGACTTGACTTCTGGCGCATTGCCATCAAGCCCGGCCGTCCCCTGGCTTTCGGGCGAGTTGGCGGTGTGATCTTTGTCGGCCTGCCGGGAAATCCGGTGGCGGCGGCGGTGTGTCTGATGAGGATTGCGCGCCCCGCACTGTTCAGGCTGGCGGGAGCCGTGTGGCGGGAACCGGTGTCCTATCCTCTGCCGGCGGCTTTCGTCATGACCAAGAAACCGGCACGCCGCGAATTTCTCAGAGGCTCGGTGATCCGTGACAACGAAGGCCGTGCGTGGGTTCAGCGTTTCGACCGCCAAGGGTCCGGTGTTCTCACCTCGATGGTCGCCACTGCGGGCTTGATTGAACTGCCCGAAGCGCTGACCCGCATCGAACGGGGTGACCTTGTTGACTTTGTGCCTTATTGCGAACTGTTTTTCTGATCGCGGGCGGCGTTCCTCGCCAGTTTCACCAGCATCTTGTCGGCGACCCCCGGTTTGCTCCAGGGACAGGCGGCAAGGCAGATGGCACAACCCGCTGTCTCGTTGAAGAACGGCAGGCACCGGTCAAAATCCACGTACCACTTTTTCACACCGCGCACCCACTGCTTC